>NZ_JBOHGB010000099.1:0-25942 GCF_050699935.1 Actinophytocola sp. | reverse complement strand
CGGGAGCGCCCCGGGCGGCGAGCGTGCGCGTCCCGGTGAGGGACGCCCGTCGTCCGGCCCGCGCGGCGGCGGTGCGCCGGGTGGCTCGCGGCCCTCGCCCGGCCAGATGCCCCCGCGCCCGAACCCAGGCATGATGCCGCCGCGTCCGGCCCGCCCGGCCGGTGGTGGCCGTGGTGGTCCGGGCGGTGGTGCGCGTGGTGGCCCCGGTGGTCCCGGCGGCGGTGCGCGTGGCGGTCCCGGTGGTCCGCGCGGTGGTGGTGGCGGTGGCGGTTTCCGCGGCGGCCCCGGTGGCGGCGGTGGCGGCGGTGGCGGTGGCGGTGGCTACCGCGGCGGCCCCGGTGGTGGTGGCGGCGGTGCTCCTGCCGGTGGCGGTTTCCGTGGTGGCGGCGGCCGTCCGGGTTCCGGTGGTGGTCGCGGCGGTACCGCGGGTGCCTTCGGGCGTCCCGGTGGGCCGTCCCGGCGTGGCCGCAAGTCGAAGCGGCAGAAGCGCCAGGAGTACATGGAGAACATGCAGGCGCCCAGCGTCGGCGGCGTTCGCCTGCCCAAGGGCAACGGCGAGTCGATCCGGCTGCCGCGCGGTGCCTCGCTGACCGACTTCGCCGAGAAGATCAACGCCAACCCGGCCTCGCTGGTGCAGGTGCTGTTCCACCTCGGCGAGATGGTCACGGCCACCCAGTCGGTCTCCGACGACGTCCTCGAGCTCCTCGGCACCGAGATGAACTACAAGGTGCAGGTCGTGAGTCCGGAGGAGGAGGACCGCGAGCTGCTGGACTCCTTCGACATCACCTTCGGCGAGAACGCCGGCGACGAGGCCGACCTGCAGTCGCGGCCACCGGTCGTGACCGTCATGGGCCACGTCGACCACGGTAAGACCCGCCTGCTGGACACGATCCGCAAGACGACGGTGCACGAGAGCGAGGCCGGCGGCATCACCCAGCACATCGGTGCCTACCAGGTGGCCGTCGACTTCGAGGGCTCCGATCGGCTGATCACCTTCATCGACACCCCTGGTCACGAGGCGTTCACCGCCATGCGTGCCCGCGGCGCGAGCTCGACCGACATCGCGGTGATCGTGGTCGCCGCCGACGACGGCGTGATGCCGCAGACGGTGGAGGCGATCAACCACGCCCAGGCGGCGAACCTGCCAATCGTGGTCGCGGTGAACAAGATCGACCTGGAAGGGGCCAACCCCGCCAAGATCCGCCAGCAGCTCACCGAGTACGGGCTGGTCGCCGAGGAGTACGGCGGCGAGACGATGTTCGTGGACATCGCGGCGAAGCCGGGCATCAACATCGAGAAGCTGCTCGAGGCGATCCTGCTGACCGCGGACGCGGCGCTGGATCTTCGGGCGAACCCGGAGATGGAGGCGCAGGGTGTGGCCATCGAGGCGCACCTGGACCGCGGTCGCGGTCCGGTCGCCACCGTGCTGGTGCAGCGCGGCACGCTGCACGTCGGTGACTCGATCGTGGCCGGCGACGCTTACGGCCGCGTGCGCCGGATGGTCGACGAGTTCAACGACGACGTCACCGAGGCCCTGCCGTCACGGCCGGTCCAGGTCATCGGGTTCACCTCGGTGCCCGGTGCCGGTGACACGTTCCTGGTGGTGGAGGAGGACCGCACGGCGCGGCAGATCGCCGAGCGGCGGGCGGCCCGGATGCGCAACGCGGCGAACGCTCAGCGGCGCAAGCGGGTCAGCCTCGAGGACCTGGACTCCGCGCTCAAGGAGACCAGCCAGCTCAACCTGATCATCAAGGGCGACAACTCGGGTACCGTCGAGGCACTCGAGGACGCGCTCACGAAGATCGACGTCGGCGACGAGGTCGAGCTGCGGGTCATCGACCGCGGTGTCGGTGGCATCACCAAGGCGAACGTCGACCTGGCGATCGCGTCCGACGCGATCATCCTCGGGTTCAACGTCCGCGCCGAGGGCAAGGTGACCGAGCAGGCCGCCCGCGAAGGCATCGACGTCCGGTACTACTCGGTCATCTACCAGGCGATCGACGAGATCGAGCAGGCGCTCAAGGGCATGCTCAAGCCGGTCTACGAGGAGGTCGAGCTCGGTCGCGCCGAGGTTCGCGAGGTGTTCAAGTCCTCGAAGGTCGGCACGATCGCGGGCTGCATGGTGCTCTCCGGGGAGATCCGGCGCAACGCCAAGGCCCGCCTCATGCGCGACGGTGTCGTCGTCCGGGAGAACCTGCCGGTCAGCTCGCTGCGGCGGTTCAAGGACGACGCGGTCGAGGTCCGCGAGGGCTTCGAGTGCGGTCTCACGCTCGGCTCGTACGGCGACCTCAAGGTCGACGACATCGTCGAGACGTACGAGCTGCGCGAGAAGCCGCGCGACTGAGCCGTCCGTCCGAGGTGTATGTCGGAGCGCTGGAGCTGGATGTCGTCCTCGGCGACATCCGCTCCCTGAAGGAGAAGCGATCGGCGGTGCGGCCGGTGCTGGCCGAGCTGCGCCGCCGGTTCGAGGTGACCGTGGCCGAGGCCGGCCACCTCGACAAGCACCGCCGGTCGCTCATCGGCGTGGCCGCCGTGGCGGCCGACGCCGAGCACGTGCGCGATCTGCTCGACGCGTGCGAACGGCTGGTCGCCGGGCGCCCGGAGCTGGAGTTGGTCTCCACCCGGCGCCGGTGGCTCGGCCCACATGACTAGCTGGTCCGCCTCCCCGGAATTCAAAGTGTTGGTTGCGTTCCAACGGACGGTGCGGGTGGTCGGGTTGATTGTGGCTGGGTGCCGTCACGGTCCCCTGGGGTTACGTGGATCGGCACCGCGCCTTGCACAATGATTCACGGGGTAAGCGCTGACTCACGGGGCGCTAGCTCTCTAGTTCGATGGGAAGGAACGTCGTGGCTGACGCACCGCGCGCCCGCAAGCTGGCCAAGCGCATCGCGCAGATCGTCGCGTCCGCGCTGGAGCACGAGGTGAAGGACCCGCGGCTGGCCAGGGTGACGATCACCGACGCCAAGGTCACCGCGGACCTGCACGACGCGACCGTGTACTACACGGTGCTGGGCGCCAACCTCGAGTCGGCACCCGACACCGCGGGCGCCGCCGCCGCGCTGGAGTCCGCGAAGGGTGTGCTGCGCTCACTGGTCGGGCAGCGGACGGGCGTCCGGTTCACGCCGACGCTGGCGTTCGTCGCGGACACGGTGCCCGACGACGCCAAGCACATCGACGACCTGCTCGCCCGCGCCCGCGCCGCCGACGCGGAGGTCGCCCGGCTGGCCGGCGGCGCGAAGCCGGCGGGCGACGCCGACCCGTACCGGCCTCCGCGCGAGACCACGGACGAGTAGCCCGAACAGTCCATAGTGGTCAGTCTCGCGGGGGACACGGGAGCGCGTCGGACGCGTCCTAGCCCTCCAGCAGGTCGCCGAGGTCGCGCAGGATGCCGGTGGCCGTGCGGAGGTCGGTCAGCGACGCGCGGGAGGCCACCTGGTTCGCCCACGCGGCCTGGCGGCGCTCCACCGAGCGCAGCGCCGCGCGGCCACGCGCGGTGAGCACGAGCAACCGTGCGCGTTGGTCGCGTGGGTTGTCCTGGTGGGCGAGCATGCCGTCCGCGGCGAGCGACCCGGCGGTCTGGCGCACCGCCTGGCGGGTCAGGCCCATCGTCCGCGCGACCTGTGCGACCGTTGCCGGACCGTGATCTACGACGCCGAGTACCTGCCATCGGGCGTTGGTGAGTCCCGCCGGACGGGCCAGCGCTTCTCCAGCCGACAGGAGCAGTCCGTTGACCCGGGACATCTCCACCAACAGCTGGGAAAACTCCAGGCCACGGTCGGTCAGGGAAACCACGGAGCGCACACTCCCAGATTGACAAGAACCTGTCAAAATCCGGAAAGTTTCGGCCGGAGTCCCATGGGGCGCAAGGGTTCGGTACCCTCGGTGCTCCCGACCTTCTACCGCCATGCTTGGGGTGAGACGTGGCTGCAGGCGATATTCGCCACTCGCGGCGAGACGTTCTGCTTGGTGCTATCGGCCTAGGTCTTACCGCCGCTGGATGCGCATCGAAGCCGACGGACGCTCCCGTCCGAACCGCCAGGACCGGATCCGAGAGCGAGGCGCTGTCCCCCGCGTCCATTCCGCCGAGTGCCGCCGTCAAACCGGTGACCCGGGAGCGGATCCGCTCGCTGTCCCGCCGGACCGAGGTCGAGCTGGTTGTCATCCGGCCGGAGGACGCCCCTGCGAACCTGCCCGTCTGCCTCGCGCTGCACGGCCGCGGCGAGGGCGCCGGCATGTTCGTCGACCTCGGCGTGCCGAAGATGCTCTCGTCGGTGGTCAACTACCAGGGCACCCAGCCGTTCGCGGTCGTCGCCGTCGACGGTGGCGACTCCTACTGGGTCGCCCGCGACGAGGAGGACGACCCGCAGCTGATGCTCTCCGACGAGCTGCCCACGTGGCTCGAGGAACGCGGCCTGGCCACCAACCCGTTCGCCGTGCTCGGCATCTCGATGGGCGCCTACGGCGCGTTCAACTACGCGGTCAACCTGAACGACCCGATCGTCGCCGCGATCAGCCCGGCCATGTTCCTCAGCTGGCCGGAGGCACGCGCCCGGGACGTGTTCGTCGACGAGGAGCAGTGGGCCGACACCGACCCGTTGCGCCAGCTCGACGCGCTGGCCGGCGTGCCGGTCGGCGTCTGGTGCGGCGAGTCCGACCCGTTCATCGACTCCACCCGTGAGCTGGTCGAGCGCGTCCAGCCGGCGGTCGCCGGCATCGAGCCGGGCGATCACGACGAGGTGTTCTGGCGCAAGGTGCTGCCGGAGGCGCTCAAGTTCGTGGGCCAGCGCGTCGGCTAAGAGGGCGCCGTCCTCGACATCTCAACTCCACAACCATGTGCCCGCGGTGTACTGGACGCGGCCGCCCGGTTACGTGAGGCTGTGCGAGTGCCCACCACGGATCTTGGTGCCGCCGCGACCCTGCTACGCACCGCGACCGATGTGACACTGCTGGCCCACGTCAACCCCGACGCGGACGCGTTGGGCAGCGCGCTGGCACTCGGTCTCGCCCTGCACAGACGCGGCGCGGACGTGCGTGTCTCCTTCGGCATGCCGGGCGACGTGCCGGAGTCGCTGCGGGGGCTGGACGCAGATGGGCTCGTCGTGCCGGCCACCGCGGTGCCGGCCGTGTCCGGGCTGCTCGTCGCCGTGGACACGGCCAGCAAGTCGCGGCTCGGGCAGCTCGCCGACCGCGTCAACGCCACCACCGAGGCCGGCGGCGCGGTGCTCGTCGTGGACCACCACGCGTCCAACACGTACTACGGCACCCACCACGTCGTCGACGAGACCGCCGAGGCCACCACCGTGCTGGTCGTGCGCCTGCTCGACGAGCTCGGCTGGCCGCTCGACGAGGACGTCGCCCGGTGCGTCTACGCCGGCCTGGTCACCGACACCAGCTCGTTCCGCCGGGCGAGCTCGGACACCCACCGGCTCGCCGCGCGGCTCATCGAGGCCGGTGTCGACCCGACCGGGGTCGCCCGTGACCTGATCGACACCCACCCGTTCGCCTTCCTGCGGATGCTCGCCAGCGTCCTCGCCCGGGCGGTGCTCGAGCCCGACGCGGCCGGCGGGCGGGGCCTCGTGCACACGGTGGTGCGGCTCGACGACCTCATCGGCGTGCGCCTCGAGGAGGCGGAGTCCGTGGTCGACATCGTGCGCACCACGGCGGAGGCCGAGGTGGCGGCCGTGCTTAAGGAGACCTCGTCCGGCCACTGGACCGGGTCGCTGCGGGCCGTCGGCGAGGTGGACGTGCGGGCGGTGGCCGAGCAGTTCGGCGGCGGTGGGCACCGGCTGGCCGCGGGGTTCAGTGCCGACGGCGAGCTCCAGGACATCGTCACGAACCTGCGGGAGGCACTGCGCGATCCGGTGTTGCTCGCATCGGGTTGAGAACGGTTGAACGGCGACCAGCCGAACAGGTGGTATAAACCAATCGCCGCGACAGGGCCGACAGCCCGGGCGGCGATCAGCCTGGCGGACCGGCCCGGCGGAAACGGAGGACAAGTTGAGGCGCGTCATCAATGCAGTCGCGGTCGCGACCGTGGCCGCGCTCGGGCTCGCTGGCTGCGGAAGCGACTCGGGCAGCGGCGGCACCGAGCTGGAGCTGCTGGTCCCGACGTACGGTGACAAGACCAAGCCGTACTGGGAGGACCTGATCAAGGCGTTCGAGGCGGAGAACTCGGACATCAACGTCACGCTGGAGACCCAGAGCTGGGACGACATCTACACCGTGCTGGACACGAAGATCCAGAACAACCGGGCTCCCGACATCCTGGAGCTCGACGCGGCGGGCCCGGCCTACGGTTCCGAGGACCTGCTCTACAAGGCCGAGGAGATCGTCTCGCCGGAGACGATGGAGGACATCGAGCCGTCCTTCATCGACAGCGCCAAGATCGACGGCCAAGCCTACGGGGTGCCGACCGTCGCGTCCACCCGCGCGCTGTTCTACAACGAGGACCTGTTGACGAAGGCCGGCGTCACCGCCCCGCCGAAGACCTGGGACGAGCTGCTCGACGCCGCGAAGAAGATCACCGCGCTGGGTGGCGGCGTGTACGGCTACGGCATGCCGCTCGGCAGCGAGGAGGCGCAGGCCGAGACGTCGATCTTCGCCTACGGCGCCGGCGCGAGCTGGGAGTCCGACGGCAAGATGACGATCGACACGCCCGAGGCCAATGAAGCCCTGACCTTCATGAAGCAGATGATCGACGCGAAGGTCACCCAGCCGGACCCGGGTGCGACCGACCGAACCCCGCTGCTGGACGTCTTCATCCAGGGCAAGATCGGCATGATCCAGGGCCTGCCGCCGATCGTCGGCCAGATCAACGAGAAGAACCCGGACCTGAACTGGGCCATCGCGCCGTCGCCGACGCCGGACGGCTCGCCGTCCACGCTCGGCGTCGCGGACTACTTCGTCGGCTTCGACAAGGGTGAGGACAAGCAGGAGGCGATCAAGAAGTTCCTCGACTTCTTCTACCAGAAGGACAACTACGTCAAGTTCAACGACAACGAGGGCTTCATCCCGGCCACCAAGTCGGGGGCCGAGGCGGCCGCGTCGAAGCCGGAGCTGAAGACGTTCCTCGACCTTCTGCCGGACGCGAAGTTCTACCCGGCGACCAACCCGGCTTGGAACGCGACCTCCGGCGCGTTCAAGGATCTGGTCGGGCAGATCCAGGCGAAGCCGGTGGACGACGTGCTCAAGCAGATCCAGGCGAAGGCCGAGGAGACGGGCTGACGCCGGCCTCCCCTGGCCCGCCCGGCGTCATGACGGCGTCGTGACGCCGCGGGCGGGCCGGGGGAGTGGCCTCGACCAGGAGGAAACCGACGCGTGGCAAGACCGCTCGCTGACACCCCGCCCGGGAACAGGCGTCGAAGAGTGCGGCGCCAGACGACCCTGCAGGCGCTGCCGTGGCTCGCGCCCGCGCTGATCCTCATCGGCGGCGTGGTCGTGTTCCCGATCGGCTACATGATCTACACGTCGTTCCGGGACCTGTCCCGCTTCGGCACGGACCGCGGCTGGACCGGGCTGGACAACTACGTGCGGGTGTTCGAGCTCGGCCACCTGCCGCAGGTGCTCGTCAACACCGTCGTCTGGACGGTCGGCGTGGTGGCGCTGTCGGTGGCGATCGGCCTGGGGCTCGCGCAGTTCCTGAACAAGCGGTTCCCCGGCCGCAAGGTGCTCCGCCTGGTGATCATCGTGCCGTGGGCGGCGTCCGTGGTGATGACCTCGATCGTGTTCGTGTACGGTCTGGATCCCTTCTACGGGATCATCAACCGGGCGCTCGTCGACATCGGGCTCCTGGACCGGCCCTTCGGCTTCCTGAAGAACCCGCTGCCCGGCTTCCTGTCCGCGATGGGCGTCGCGGTGTTCGTGTCGGTCCCGTTCACGTCGTTCGTGTTCCTCGCCGGACTGCAGACCGTGCCGCACGACGTGCTCGAGGCGGCGCAGATCGACGGCGCGAGCCGGGTGCAGACCTACTGGCGCGTGGTGTTCCCGATGCTGCGCGGCGCGCTCGCGGTCGCCACCATCATCAACGTCATCAACGTGTTCAACTCGCTGCCGATCCTCAAGACGATGACCGGGTCGATCCCCGGCTACGACGCGGACACGACGACGACGCTCATGTTCAAGATCATCCAGAGCGACCGGCAGATCGACACGGCCAGCGCGCTGTCCGTGGTCAACTTCGTCGTCGTGGTCGTGGTGATCGGCATCTACCTGCGGGTCGTGCGCCCGATGCGGGAGGACTGAGCATGTCGACCGTCATCGACCGCCCGCCCGCCGCGACCACGGTGGACGCGCCACGCCCGAAGGTGCGCGAGAGGAAGCGCTGGGGGCTCACGATCATCGGCGTCGTCGTCGCGCTCGTGTTCCTCTTCCCGTACCTGATCATGCTGATCGGCGCCTTCAAGACGCGGCAGGAGATCCTCACGGTCCCGCCGACCTACCTGCCGCGGGACTGGGCGCCGGAGAACTTCGTCAACATGTGGGGCGCGCAGGAGACCCCGGTGCCGTGGAACCTGTTCTCCACGGTGGTCATCTCGCTCGGCGGCACCGTGCTCGCGCTCGTCGCGGCCCTGCCCGCGGCCTACTACACCGCGCGGCACCGGTTCCGGCTCAAGCTGCCGTTCATGCTGCTGGTGCTGGTGACCCAGATGCTGCAGCCGACCGTGCTCGCGTCGGGCCTGTTCCGCGAGTTCGTGACGCTGGAGATCAACGACACCCGGTTCGCCATGATCCTCGTGAACGCCGCGTTCAACCTGTCGTTCGCGGTGTGGATCATGCACAGCTTCTTCGCCTCCGTACCGAAGGAGATCGAGGAGGCGGCCTGGCTGGACGGCTGCAGCCGCGGCCAGTCGCTGCGCCGGATCATGCTGCCGCTCGTGTGGCCCGGCATCGTCACCGCGGTGATCTTCACGTTCATCGCCTGCTGGAACGAGTTCGCGGCGAGCCTCATCCTGCTGCCGACCGACACCAACCAGCCGCTCACCGTGGCACTGACCCGGTTCATCGGGCAGTACGAGTCCTCGTGGCAGTACGTGTTCGCGGTGTCGATCATCGGCATCCTGCCCGTGGTCGCGCTCTTCGCGTTGATCGAGAGGCACCTGGTATCGGGTCTCACCGCGGGCGGGGTGAAGTAACTTCGTGATTCTGAATCGTGGTGTTCACGTGTTCGTTGCTCTACATTGTGCTCGCGCGCCGGTTTCGAGTACCGGGCCGACAACGGGGTGCGGTCTCTGACCGGCGGAGATGAAAGGTAAGCCATGGCCACTGTGACCTTCGACGGAGCGAGTCGTTACTACTCGGGCACCGAGCGCCCGGCCGTCGACCAACTGGACCTCGAGGTAGCCGACGGCGAGTTCCTGGTGCTGGTCGGCCCGTCGGGCTGCGGCAAGTCGACGACGCTGCGGATGTTGGCCGGGCTGGAGGGAGTCGACGAGGGCGCGGTCCGGATCGGCGAGCGCGACGTCACGAACCTGCCGCCGAAGGACCGGGACATCGCGATGGTGTTCCAGAACTACGCGCTGTACCCGCACATGACGGTCGCCGACAACATCGGCTTCCACCTCAAGATCAAGAAGATGGCGAAGGCGGAGCGTGCCGAGCGGATCCAGGAGGCCGCGAAGCTGCTCGACCTCGAGCCGTACCTGGACCGCAAGCCGGCCAAGCTTTCCGGTGGCCAGCGCCAGCGCGTCGCCATGGGCCGGGCGATCGTGCGGCGCCCGCAGGTGTTCTGCATGGACGAGCCGCTGTCCAACTTGGACGCGAAGCTGCGCGTGCAGACCCGCACGCAGATCGCCTCGCTGCAGCGCCGGCTGGGCGTCACCACCATCTACGTCACGCACGACCAGGTCGAGGCCATGACCATGGGCGACCGGGTGGCCGTGCTCAAGGACGGCCTCCTGCAGCAGTGCGACACCCCGATCGGCCTGTTCGGCAAGCCGAAGAACCTGTTCGTGGCCGGCTTCATCGGCTCGCCCGCGATGAACCTGATCCCCGCGACGGTCGGCGCGGAGGGCGCGGTCATCGGCGGCAAGCCGATCGAGCTGACCGCCGACCAGCGCGCCGCGCTGTCGGGTACGCAGGTCGTCGTCGGCGTGCGGCCGGAGGGCTGGACCCTCAAGCCGGCCGGCGAGGGCATCACGGCGATGGTCGAGGTCGTGGAGGAGCTGGGCAGCGACCAGTTCCTGTACTGCTCGACGAGCGCACCGCAGGTCACGGCCGAAGACCCCACCCACGAGATCGAGGGTTCGCACACGGTCACCGTGCGGGCGCCGGGCATGTCCGCGTTCCAGCGCGGCGAGAAGGTCGGCCTGGTGCCGGAGCCGGGCGCGGTGCACCTGTTCGACGCGGAGACCGGCGACCGTCTGCCCGACTGATCCGCTATTCGAATGTCGTGACGTTCCTGTCCGAGGAGGTCGCCAGCCAGCCGTCGATGTGGCGGCTGGCTCGGGAGGTCCCCACGACGGGCCTGCCGGCCGAGGGCGAACGGGTGGCCGTGCTGGGCTGCGGCACGTCGTACTACATGGCGCAGGCCTACGCGGCGCTGCGCGAGTCGGCCGGGCACGGGGAGACCGACGCGTGGCCGGCCTCGGAGTTCCCGGCGGCGCGCCGGTACGATCGGGTGGTGGCCCTGTCCCGCTCGGGGACGACGACGGAGGTGTTGACGGCGCTGTCCCGGGTTCGGCCGGGTGTGCCGACGGTGGCGATCACGGCCGTGCCGGCGACTCCGGTGGGCGAGGCGGCCGGAACCGTGGTGTCGCTGGACTTCGCCGACGAGCGGTCGGTGGTGCAGACCCGGTTCGCGACGTCGGCCCTGGTGTACCTGCGAACGCACCTGGGCGAGGACACCACCGGGCTGCCCGCGTTGGCGTCGCGCGCGCTGGAGGCGGAGTTGCCGCCCGAGCTGACCGCCGCCGAGCAGCTCACGTTCCTGGGCACCGGGTGGACCGTGGGCCTGGCGAACGAGGCGGCACTGAAGCTGCGCGAGGCGGCGCAGGCGTGGACGGAGTCGTACCGGGCGATGGAGTACCGCCACGGCCCGATCTCGGTCGCCGCACCGGGCCGGGTGGTGTGGCTCCTCGGCCCGGCTCCGCCCGGCCTGGTCGCCGACCTGCGGGCCACGGGCGCACACGTGGAGACGTGGCCGGACGATCCCCTCGCCGACCTGGTCCGGGTGCACCGGCTGGCCGAGCAACGAGCGATCGCGCGCGGACTGGACCCGGACCGCCCCCGCAACCTCGACCGCTCGGTGATCCTCAGCTGAGCCCGGCGTGTATGGCCCGCTAGGCGCGCCGGCGGGAGCGGAAGGCCGCCACGTGGACGCGGTTCGCGCAGCGGGGTGAGCAGAAGCGCTTCGCTCGGTTGGTCGAGGTGTCCAGGTAGTAGTTCGCACAGTCGTCGGCGCCGCAGCGGCCCCAGCGGGCGAGTCCATAGTGGACGATGCCCTGGGCGATGCCCCACGCCGCCGCGGCGGCGACCTCCGTGGCCGGGGGAGCGTCGACGTCGGCCACGTGGACGTGCCAGTTCGCGTCCGCGTCGTGGCCGGCGGACAGGCGGGGGCGCAGCGGGTGCGCGTCCAGCAGCGCGTTGACCTCCTGACGCACGCCGGTCTCGTCACCCGCCACGGCGTGGGCCAGCACCCGGCGCAGCCCGGTCGCCACCGGGGTCAGCGCGGCCAGGTCCGCGGTGCTCGCCCGCTCGGACCACCACGGCTCGTCGTGCAGGGCGGCGCGCAGAGCGGACACGTCGTCCAGGGACGTGTTCGCCAGGCGCAGTGCCACGTCGAGGTAATCGGCGTTGTCCATGAGCGGTCCTTATCGTAGTGTCAGGGGTGAAATCCCTAAGAGCACCTTACCTGGAGGACCCGTGGCAGAGGGCGCGCCGCTGCGGCAGATCCTCGGGCTCGCCGTGCCAGCTCTCGGTGTCCTCGCCGCCGAGCCGCTCTACCTGCTCGTCGACACCGCCGTCGTGGGCCACCTCGGGGCCGTCCCGCTGGGCGGGCTGAGCGTCGCCGCCATCGTGCTCGCCCAGGTGTCCACCCAGCTCACCTTTCTCAGCTACGGCACCACGGCCCGCGCCGCCCGCCTGCACGGCGCGGGCCGGCGCGCGGACGCCGTCGCCGAGGGCGTGCAGGCCACCTGGCTCGCGGTGGCGGTCGGCGTCGCGCTGATCATCGTGGGGCAGGTGTTCGCCGGACCGGTCGTGCGGTTGCTCGCCGGGCCGGGGCCGGTCGCCGACGCCGCGGTCGGCTGGCTGCGCATCGCGCTGTTCGGCGTCCCGTTCATTCTCATCACGCTGGCCGGCAACGGCTGGATGCGCGGCGTCCAGGACACCCGCCGCCCCCTGCTGTACGTGTTGGCGGGCAACGGAATCTCCGCCGTGCTCTGCCCGGTCCTGGTCTACGGCGCGGGCTGGGGCCTCGACGGCTCCGCGGTGGCCAACGTCTGCGCGCAGCTGATCGCCGCCACGCTGTTCGTCCGCGCGCTCGTCGTCGAGCGGGTCGCGCGCGGGCCGCACCCGGGGAAGATGCGCGCGCAGCTCACCCTCGGCCGCGACCTCGTGCTGCGCAGCCTCGCGTTCCAGGCCTGCTTCGTCTCCGCCACCGCGGTCGCCGCGCACACGTCCACCGCCGCGGTCGGCGCGCACCAGGTCGTGCTGCAGCTGTGGATCTTCCTCGCCCTGGTGCTCGACTCGCTCGCCATCGCCGCGCAGTCGCTCGTCGGCGCGGCGCTGGGGGCGCATGACGAGGGCCAGGCGCGTGGCCTCGCCCGGCGGATCACCGGCTACGGCCTGATCTTCGGCACACTTCTCGGCGTGCTGTTCGCCGCGCTCGCCGGCGTCCTACCGGGAGTGTTCACTTCGGACGGTTCGGTGCTCGCGGAGATCCCGCACGCGTGGTGGTTCTTCGTGGCCATGCAACCCGCCGCGGGCGTCGTGTTCGCGCTCGACGGGGTGCTGCTCGGCGCGGGTGACGCGGCGTTCCTGCGCACCGCCACGATCGGCGCCGCCGTGCTCGGGTTCCTGCCGATGGTCTGGGCCTCGTTCGCGTTCGACTGGGGCCTCGTCGGCATCTGGACCGGGCTCTGCGCGTTCATGCTCGTGCGGCTGCTCACGGTGCTCGGCAGGCTCCACTCAGGACGGTGGGCCGTGCTGGGCGCGGTCCGGGCGTGAGGGAGAACACGCTTAGTCTTGCTAATGATTCGGCGTCCCGATGCGCTGTTTCCCAGTGGGAACCGACACCTGGGAACGGAGGCTCGTGCAGGACACCCGCCAGACGCGACGGGCGCTGACGATCTGGGGCATCGCGGTCCTCGTCTACCTCGCGGCGGTCTTCCACCGAACCTCCCTCGGCGTCGTGAGCCTCGAGGCCGGCACGCGTTTCGGGCTCGGGCCCGCCGCGCTCGGCACGTTCACCGTGCTGCAGGTCGGGGTCTACGCGCTCATGCAGATCCCCACCGGCCTGCTGGTGGACCGCTTCGGCGCGCGCCGCGTGCTCACGGTCGCCGCCGCGCTGATGGGCGTGGGACAGCTGCTCTTCGCGTTCGCCACCTCCTACCCCCTCGGTCTGCTCGCCCGCGCGGTACTCGGTGTCGGCGACGCGATGACGTTCGTCAGCGTGCTGCGCCTGGTCGCCGCCCACTTCCCGGCACGCCGCTACGCCGCACTCGCCGCGGTCACCGCCGCGCTCGGCGCGCTGGGCAACCTGATCTCCACGCTGCCGCTCGCCGTGCTGCTCGACGCCGCCGGCTGGACCGCCACCTTCGCCGCGACCGGCGCCGTCACCGCCCTCTACGCCGTCGTGCTGGCGCTGCGGGTACGGGACGCGCCGCCCGGGTCCGTGGCCACGAGGCGCGAGCCCGACTCGCTGCGCGTCGTGCTCGGCCAGGTCCGCCACGCTTGGCGCACGCCCGGTACCCGGCTCGGCTTCTGGGTGCACTTCTCGACGATGTTCGCGCCCACGATGCTCGGCCTGCTGTGGGGATTCCCGTATCTCGTCCAGGCGCAGGGCCTCGCCCGGCCGGCCGCGGGCTCGCTGCTCGCCGTCCTCGTGATCGGCGCGATCCTGGGTGGGCCGGCGATCGGCACGGTGATCAGCCGCCGGCCGGAGTGTCGCACGCCGCTGGTCGTCGGTTACCTCCTGGCCGCGCTCACCGTGTGGGCCGTGCTGCTCGGCTGGCCGGGCGGGCACGTCCCGACCGGGGTCCTCGTCGCCGGGTTCGCGGTCCTGTCCGTCGGCGGTCCCGCCTCGTCGACCGCGTTCGCGCTGGCCCGTGACTACAACCCGCTGCACCGGGTGGGCACCGCGACCGGCGTCGTGAACGTGGGCGGCTTCGTCGCTATCACCGTGTCCGCGCTGGCGGTCGGGGTGCTGCTGTCGCACTTCGAACCGCTGGGTGCGACCACGGCGTTCCGGCTCGCGCTGCTCGCCGTGGTCGCGGTCCTGCTGCTCGGCCTGTGGCGGACGTCGGTGTGGTGGCGGCGCGCCCGGGCGGTGGTGCTGGACGCGGCCGCGCGGGGCGAGGACGTGCCCGTGCGGATCCGGCGGCGGGCCTGGGACCTGGCGCCTGCCTGAGCTCCGCCGTTCTGCGAGGATGTGTCCTCGTGCCCCCAGCAGCGACCAAGCAGCGTGTCACCGTGCCGCCCGGCCTCGTCGTGGTCGACAAGCCCGACGGGCTGACCTCCCACGACGTCGTCGCCCGCGTGCGGCGGATCCTGGGCACGCGCAAGGTCGGGCACGCGGGCACGCTCGACCCCATGGCGACCGGCGTGCTCGTGCTCGGCATAGAGCGGGCCACGAAGCTGCTCGGTCACCTGGCGCTGGACACGAAGGCATACCTCGCGACGATCCGCCTGGGCAGCGCCACCACCACCGACGACGCGCAGGGCGAGGTGCTGTCCACAGTGGATGCATCGGCGGTCGGCGACGACGCGGTCACGGCCGGCATCCGCGCGCTGACCGGGCACATCCAGCAGGTGCCGAGCGCGGTGAGCGCGGTCAAGGTCGACGGCAAGCGGGCCTACGCACGGGTGCGCGCGGGGGAGGAGGTCGCGCTCGCGGCGCGCCCGGTCGAGGTGTCGCGGTTCGACGTGTTGGCCACCCGCCGGGAGGGGCCTGTCGTCGACCTGGACGTGATGGTCGAGTGCTCGTCGGGCACCTACGTCCGCGCGCTCGCCCGCGACCTCGGCGCGGACCTCGGGGTCGGCGGGCACCTGAAAGCCTTGCGGCGCACCAGGGTCGGGCCGTTCGACCTGCGCGTGGTGACCACATTGGACCAGCTGGCCGAGGAGCCAGGCCTGTCGCTGTCGCTGGACGACGCCGTGGACCGGGCCTTCCCGCGTCGCGACGTCGACGCCCGGTCCGCGACGGCGCTGCTGCGTGGGCAGAAGCTGCCGGCCGCGGGGATCGCGGGCACGTACGGCGTGTTCGACCCGGACGGCCACGCAGTCGCCCTGGCCACCGACGAGGGAGAGGCGGCCCGCTCAGTTGTCGTCCTCACCCCGGCCTGATGGCAGGGGCCGTGGCTGCCAACCGCACCTAAGGGGAACGGGACGCAACCCAGCCACCGGTACGCACGAGAATGGAACGACACCGACGAAGGTGACCACAAGGGTTGATTCCGGGGAGGCGGAACGGACCACAAGGGTTAATCCCGGAGAGGCGGAACAGTGCAACGGTGGCGCGGCTTGGAGTTCATCCCCGGTGGCTGGGGACGTTGTGTGGCCACCATCGGGGTCTTCGACGGAGTGCACCTGGGACACCAGGAACTGATCCGGCGCGCGGTGTCGCTCGCCCACGACCGCGGCGTGCCGAGCGTGGTGGTCACGTTCGACCCGCACCCCGCGGAGGTCGTCCGGCCCGGCAGCCACCCGGCGCAGCTGACCACGCTGCGCCGCAAGGCGGAGCTCGTCGAGCGGCTGGGCGTGGACGTGTTCTGCGTGCTGCCCTTCACCCTGGACCTGTCCAAGGTGCCGGCCGACGAGTTCGTGCACGAGGTCCTCGTCGAGCAGCTGCACGTGGCGGCCGTCGTGGTCGGGGAGAACTTCACCTTCGGTCACAAGGCCGCCGGCAACGTCGAGCTGCTGACCCAGCTCGGCCACCGGTTCGGGTTCGCGGTCGAGGGCGCCAAGCTCGTCACGGTGCCGAACTCGACGCCGAACTCCGAGATCACGTTCTCCTCCACCTACATCCGCGCCTGCATCGACGCCGGCGACGTCACCGCGGCCGCGGCCGCGCTCGGCCGGCCGCACCGGCTCGAGGGCATCGTGGTGCGCGGCGACCGGCGCGGCCACGAGCTGGGCTTTCCCACCGCCAACCTGTCCACCCCGCGCTACGCCGCGGTGCCGGCCGACGGCGTCTACGCCGGCTGGTTCTCGCTGCTGACCTCCGCCGGGCGGGAACCGCTGATGGCCTCGGTGTCGGTCGGCACGAACCCCACGTTCTCCGGCCGCGAGCGGCGGGTGGAGGCGTTCGTGCTCGACGTCGAGGAGGACTTCTACGGCCAGCGGGTGGCCGTCGACTTTGTCGGCCGGCTGCGCGACATGGTGCGCTTCGAGTCCTCGGCGGAGCTGGTGGACAACATCGCGGACGACGTCCGCCGCACCCGCGACCTCCTGAGCTGACGGTGGCGCTGGCGCGCCCGCGCGTCCGCTCGTCCGCTGCGATCACCTGTACGAGTTACCCCGGACACGTGCAGATGCGAACAGGTGTCGGTATTCACCACGCAATTCGCACACTCCTGGCAAGATGCTGTGGGGCTCTGCTCGGGGAGAGCCGTCGAAGCCGGGAGTCAGGGGAGAGGCGAAGGTGGAGGACCACAAGATCGTCCAGCGCAATCTTGCGCTACAGCGGGAGTGGTACGGCGAGCCCCTCGGTGACCGGGTTCGCCGCCTGGTGGTCGCGTTCGACATCTCGCAGGCCTTCCTCGCCGACGTGCTCGGCATCAGCGCGCCGATGCTCAGCCAGGTCATGAGCGGCCGGCGCGCCAAGATCGGCAACCCGGCGGTGCTGGCCCGGCTGATCATGCTCGAGCGCAAGGTCCTCGTCCCGGACGTCGCGGCCGGCAAGAAGGAAGCGATGATGCGTGCTCTGGAGGAGGTCCGCGCCTCCCGCCCCTCGGTGACCAGGGACAACCTGCCGGTCGACATCGGTCGCAACGACCGGGTCGCGGTCGCGGCGCTGCGCCGGGTGGCCGAGGCCGGCGACCTCACGGCCGCCGCGAGCCTGCTCAACGGGAAGTTCCCCGAGCTGGCCGACCTGCTGCGACGGGCGGGCCAGCCGCAGTAGATGGTGCGCCTCTTCTCCGCGATCGAACTGCCCGACTCCGTACGCGCCGAGTTGGTGGCGGCGTTGCGCGCGACCCGCGAGGCCGACACCGCGTTGCGCTGGGTACCGCCCGTGAGCTGGCACGTCACGCTCGGCTTCTACGGCGACCAACAGGACGCCGCCCGGCGTGGTGCCTGGTTCCGGCGGCGGGCCGGCGGGCTCGCGCCGGTGCGGCTGCGGGTGCGCGGTGCCGGCCGGTTCCCGGGCGTGCTGTGGGTCGGAGTCGTCCCGGTGGCGGACCGGGACGAGGCCGCGCTGCGCGCGCTCGCCGCCGCCCTGAGCGCGGACGACAGCGCGGACGACGAGCGCGACTTCCATCCACACGTCACCGTCGCCCGCTGGCGGCGCGGCGGGTCGGGCAACCGCGGCGCGGCCCGCGCCATGCGCGACCTGTCCGGCCTCCAGGGGAGCCGGTGGACGGCCACGGAGGTGGTCCTCTTCCGCAGCGACCAGGGCGATGGCTCCGGGACGGACCTGTCGGGCGGGCCGGTCTACACCCCGCTCGACCGCGTCACACTGGCCAGTGAGCAGGGCTAACGAACCACCTGCTAACCTCGGTGTTTGGGTCTGGCTGCGGTCCGTGGCGGCCGGTACCTGCTATCCCGAGACGGGACCGCACGGCACATCTCATATCCGAGGAGCACACAGAGTGGCGCTGTCCACCGAAGAGAAGAAGAGCATCCTCGCCGAGTACGGCGTCCACGACACCGACACCGGCTCGCCCGAGGCCCAGGTCGCGATGCTGACCAAGCGCATCAGCGACCTGACCGAGCACCTGAAGGTGCACAAGCACGACCACCACTCGCGTCGGGGTCTGCTGCTGCTGGTCGGCCGTCGCCGCCGGCTGCTCAACTACCTGACCAAGGTGGACATCGAACGCTACCGGTCGCTGATCCAGCGACTCGGCCTGCGCCGATAGACCCCATCGGGGGAGTGGTCACCCGGCCGCTCCCCCGATGTCTGTAACAGAACACCGAAGGGCAATGCGCGCCGCGTACGGGGATCAGTTCGCCGGTCCTCGGTAGTGGCTCCCGGGTTCAGCTGACGGTCATCGTCCGTCCAGCCCCGGGCGCTTCGATCGAAGACCGGCCTCGCGAGGATTTCCGTGCCCTGTGCCCCGTATGGGGTGTGCGCGCCCGCGATGACAGGAGTATCTACATGACCGACTTCAGCGAAGCTGGAGTTCACGAGACGACCGCCGTGATCGACAACGGCACGTTCGGCAAGCGCACCATCCGGTTCGAGACCGGCCGCCTCGCCCGCCAAGCCGCCGGCAGCGTCGTGGCCTACCTCGACGAGGAGACCATGCTGCTGTCCGCGACCACCGCGTCGAAGCACCCGAAGGAGCACTTCGACTTCTTCCCGCTGACCGTGGACGTCGAGGAGCGGATGTACGCCGCGGGCCGCATCCCCGGCTCGTTCTTCCGCCGGGAGGGCCGCCCGTCCACGGACGCGATCCTCACCTGCCGGCTGATCGACCGGCCACTGCGTCCGTCCTTCGTGGACGGTCTGCGCAACGAGGTCCAGGTCGTCCTCACCATCCAGAGCCTCAACCCGGCCGACCTCTACGACGTCGTCGCGATCAACGCCGCGTCCGCGTCCACCCAGCTCTCCGGCCTGCCGTTCTCCGGCCCGGTCGGCGGTGTCCGGGTGGCCCTGATCGGTGAGCAGTGGGTCGCGTTCCCGACCCACGACCAGCTGGCGAGGGCCGCGTTCGACATGGTCGTGGCCGGCCGTGTGGTCGAGTCCGGCGGTCGCGAGGGCGATGTCGCGATCATGATGGTCGAGGCCGAGGCCACCGAGAACGTGCTGGACCTGATCGGCGAGGGCGCCGTCGCGCCGACCGAGGAGATCGTGGCGCAGGGCCTCGAGGCCGCCAAGCCGTTCATCAAGGTGCTGTGTGAGGCGCAGGCCCGGCTGGCCGAGGTCGCCGCCAAGGAGACCGCCGAGTACCCGACCTACCCGGCCTACCAGCCCGACGCGCTGGAGGCCGTGACGGCCGCGGTCACCGACGAGCTCGCGCAGGCGCTGACCATCGCCGGCAAGCACGAGCGCGAGGCCAGGCTGGACGAGATCAAGGCCGAGACCCTGGAGAAGGTCGGCGCGGTCGAGGGCGGCGCGTTCGGGGGCCGCGAGAAGGAGGTCGGCGCCGCGTTCCGGGCGCTGAACAAGAAGCTCGTCCGCGAGCGGATCCTGCGCGACCAGATCCGCATCGACGGTCGCGGCATCACCGACATCCGCCAGCTCTCCGCCGAGGTCGCGCTTATACCGCGGGCGCACGGGTCGGCGCTGTTCGAGCGCGGCGAGACCCAGATCCTGGGTGTCACCACGCTGAACATGCTGCGCATGGAGCAACAGATCGACTCGCTGTCCCCGGAGACGCACAAGCGCTACCTGCACCACTACAACTTCCCGCCCTTCTCCACCGGGGAGACCGGTCGGGTCGGCTCGCCCAAGCGGCGCGAGATCGGCCACGGCGCGCTCGCCGAGCGGGCACTGGTGCCGGTGCTGCCCAAGCGCGACGAGTTCCCGTACGCGATCCGCCAGGTCTCCGAGGCGCTGAGCTCCAACGGCTCGACGTCGATGGGCTCGGTCTGCGCGTCGACGATGTCGCTGCTCAACGCCGGTGTGCCGCTGAAGGCCCCGGTGTCGGGCATCGCGATGGGCCTGGTGTCCGACGAGGTCGACGGCGAGACCCGGTACGTGGCGATCACCGACATCCTCGGCGCCGAGGACGCGTTCGGCGACATGGACTTCAAGGTCGCCGGTACCAAGGACTTCGTCACCGCGCTGCAGCTGGACACCAAGCTCGACGGCATCCCGTCCGAGGTCCTCGGCGGTGCGCTGAGCCAGGCCCGGGACGCCCGGCTGACCATCCTGGAGGTGATGGCCGAGGCCATCGACTCCCCGGACGAGATGAGCTCGTTCGCCCCGCGCGTCACCAGCGTGAAGATCCCGGTCGACAAGATCGGCGAGGTGATCGGGCCCAAGGGCAAGATGATCAACTCGATCACCGAGGAGACCGGCGCCGACATCTCCATCGAGGACGACGGCACCATCTACGTGGGTGCGGCCGACGGCCCGTCCGCGGACGCCGCGATCGAGAAGATCAACGCGATCGCCAACCCGCAGCTGCCCAAGATCGGCGAGCGGTTCCTGGGCACGGTGGTCAAGACCGCCGCGTTCGGCGCGTTCGTCTCGCTGCTGCCGGGCAAGGACGGCCTGGTGCACATCTCCAAGCTGGGCAACGGAAAGCGCATCGGCAAGGTCGAGGACGTCGTGAAGGTCGGCGACAAGCTCCGGGTGGAGATCGCGGACATCGACCAGCGCGGCAAGATCAGCCTGGTGCCCGTCGCGGAGGAGGCCGACAAGGCGGCCGACGCCCCGCCGGTGTCGTCGCCGGGCGAGTCGGACACGGCCAGTTCATAGGCGGGGAACCGTTGGCACGTAACGCGGTTCGCTCCGCAAGCTTCGCTCAGAACGGAAGCACCCGGGTCCTCGAACGGGCCGAAGGCGGGTGCGTGGTCAAGCGCACCGTGTTGCCGGGTGGCCTGCGGGTCATCACCGAGCAGGTCCCGGGTGTCCGTTCGGCCTCGGTCGGCATCTGGGTGGGCGTCGGTTCCCGCGACGAGCAGCAGTCCGTCGCGGGGGCCGCGCACTACCTGGAGCACCTGCTGTTCAAGGGAACCGCGCGGCGCTCGGCGGTGCAGATCGCCGAGGAGGTCGACGCGGTCGGCGGCGAGCTCAACGCGTTCACCGCCAAGGAGCACACGTGCTACTACGCGCACGTGCTCGACGCCGACCTGCCGCTGGCGATGGACCTCGTGTCCGATGTGGTCTTCGACGCGCTGCTGGCGGAGCGGGACATGGAGACCGAGCGCAGCGTGGTCCTCGAGGAGATCGCCATGCGCGACGACGACCCCGAGGACATGCTGCACGACGCGTTCGTCGAGGCGCTGCTGACCGACCACCCGCTCGGGCGTCCGGTACTGGGCACCGAGCAGTCGATCAGCTCGATGAGCCGGTCGTCGTTGCACGGCTTCTACAAACGCCGCTACGCGATGCCGACGATGGTGCTCGCCGCGGCGGGCAACATCACCCACGGCGAGGTGCTCCGGCACGCACGCCGGCTCCTGCGTGACCGGCTGGTCGGCGACCGTCCGCCGCGTGGCCCGCGGGCCGGCCGCGCGCGGGTGGCGCCGCCCCGGAAGCTGGTGCTGCACACCGACGACACCGAGCAGGCGCACCTGATGCTCGGTGTCCGCGCGCTCGACCGGCACGACGAGCGCCGCTGGGTGCTGGGCGTGCTGAACGCGGCGCTGGGCGGCGGCATGAGCTCGCGGCTGTTCCAGGAGGTCCGGGAGCGGCGCGGGCTCGCGTACCAGGTGTACTCGTCGGTGGCGTCCTATGCGGACACCGGGCACCTGTCGGTGTACGCCGGCTGCCAGCCCGACCGGCTCGGCTCGGTGGCGGGCGTGGTGCACGGGGTGCTCGACGACGTGGCCCGGTCCGGGCTGTCCGATGTCGAGGTCGAGCGGGCGAAGGGACAGCTGCGCGGCAGCCTGGTGCTCGGGCTCGAGGACACGAGCTCGCGGATGTCGCGGATCGGCAAGGGCGAGCTGTCCTACGGCGAGTACCTGACGGTGGAGCAGACGCTGGAGCACATCGAGTCGGTCACGGCCGAGGACGTGGCGGCGCTGGCGGGCCGGCTGCTGACGCGTCCCGTCGCGGCCGCGGTCGTCGGGCCCTACGCTCACCCGGACGACGTGCCGGGCGAAGTGGTGAGGTGAGGAGTTCGTGTCTCGCGCTGAGACTCGTGCTGGGGACAACCCGATCCGGGTCGGCGTGCTGGGCGCGCGCGGACGGATGGGCGCCGAGGTCTGCCGAGCCGTGGACGCCGCAGCCGACCTGACGGTCGTGGCGATGATCGACGTCGGTGACCGGCGCTCGGACGTCGTGGACGCCGGTGCCGAGGTGGTCGTCGACTTCACGCATCCGGACGTCGTGATGGACGACATCCGGTTCTGCGTGGACCACGACATCCGTTGCGTGGTGGGCACGTCTGGTTTCGACTCGGCGAAGCTGGACGCCGTGCGGCAGTGGCTGGCGCCCAAGCCGGACCTGGGCGTGCTGATCGCGCCGAACTTCGCGCTCGGTGCCGTGCTGTCGATGCGGTTCGCGGAGCTGGCCGCCCGGTACTACCCGTCGGCCGAGATCATCGAGCTGCACCACCCGGGCAAGGCGGACGCTCCCTCGGGCACCGCGGCGCACACGGCGGACCTGATCGCCGCGGCCCGGTCGGCGGCGGGCCTGGGCGGGTCCCCGGACGCGACCTCGTCCGAGCTGCCCGGTGCACGGGGTGCGACGGTCTCGGACGTCCGCGTGCACTCGGTCCGCCTGGCCGGCCTGGTGGCTCACCAGGAGGTCATGTTCGGCGGCGAGGGCGAGACCCTGACCATCCGGCACGACTCCCTGGACCGCAAGTCGTTCATGCCGGGTGTGCTGCTCGGAGTCCGGGAGATCCTGAACCGTCCGGGCCTGACCGTCGGCCTGCAGAACCTGCTCTCGCTCTAGCGAGTACATCAGCCACCGCGGGTCACGTGACACCTGATCGGTGGCTGTCCAAATTTGCGCCGTTCGCCTCTCCCGGCTACGCCGATTGGCAGGTGTGCGAAGCGCTACCACAAAGTAGCGTCAGGGGCTGTCAGTAGCTAACCAACTCCCGTCTGTTCGTGCGAAAGTCCCACCCCTGCCATCGTCACGGGGATCGCGCGCGATGAGGGCCAGACGAGGAGTCAGGGTGAGCTCGCGTCTGCGCGCGGGCTCACCCGAGCTCGTCGTGCCTGAAGCATGCGTGCGGATCGCGGTTGCGATGGGGACCCCCGAAGGGAACCACCCATGGAACAACTGGATGTTCGCTCCGCAAGCTCCGTTCAGCCGGATCCGAGAGCACCCACGACCGCGGAGACCTCGTGGTTCTGCTGCGGCGCGGCCTGGGGCCCGTGCGGCTCCGCGGGCGGCGGCGCGTGCGGCAACTGCCGGTCCGGCAGCATGCACTGCGCCTGGCCGAACACGTCCGACGCCTGCTTCGCCATCACCAGACCGGACCGGTGCGGCGACAGCCTCCTGCGCCGCACCTGCGGGCACACGTTCTTCGTCCGCAACCTGTGTCAGAGCAACGAGATCGCCGTGCGCATCGCGGACTGCGGGCCGCAGACCGACCTGTGGTGCGGCGAGCGGTCGTGTTGCTCGGGCAACTGCGCGACCAACCGGCTGCTCGACCTGACGCCGGCCGCGTACAGCCGGATCGGCAACCTGTCCAGCGGCATCATGCCGGTCGCGATTCACAGCTGAGGAGGTGGCAAGGGACATGGAATCGTTGGGCCGCAGAAAGTTCCTGAGCAGCGCCGTGCTCGGCACGGCCGCCGTGACGACGGTCGTCGGGGCCAGCTCGCTCGGCTCGTTCGCCCCCGAGGCGGTCGGTTCGGACCTGAAGGTCGAGGCCGGGGCACCGGACCCGAACTTCGTCGAGGGCCGGATCATCAGCGTCAAGAACGGCGTGCTGCTCGTCACGAGCGCGGACAAGAGCATTCACCAGATCCACCTGACCGGTGCCACCAGCGTGTGGAAGCTGCGCCCGACCGCCGCGGACGCGGCCAAGGTCGGCGACGGCCTCTACGCCCGCGGCGTGCGCATGCCGGACGGCACGCTCGCGGCGGACGCGGTGTGGTTGAACATCGTCAACCTGACCGTGCACATCACCTCGATCGGCCGGGACACGATGCACCTGGACCACCACGGTGACCGGATCGTCGGGCACGTCATCGCCGGCACCACGGCGGCGGTCTACAACAGCACACCCGCGGTCAGCGACCTGTCGTTGCTGCAGGTGGGCAAGCACGCACAGGTGATCGGCGCCTGGCGCCCCGACACCAACGAGGTCGACCTGGCCACCGTCTACGCGGCGGCCTGACCCCCGCCCCGGCCCGCCATCCCCGCCCGCGCCCAGGACGCGGCGGGGCTGGCGGACCGGGTTCCCGGACTGGAGGACACCGGTGATCGAATCAGCGTTCGCGTCTCTGGCGAGCGTCCAGCAGATCCTGCTCGGCGGCGTGCTGTTGTGGGCCGCCGCGGTCAAGCTCCGCACCCCCGAGGCGGCCCGCCGTACTGCGCTCAAGCGTCTGGTGGGGGAGCGGCACGCGGTGTCGGCCTACCGGGCGGTGGCCGGCGTCGAGATCGTCGTCGGCGTGCTGCTCGTGGTGCCGCCGGCCGCCGTGTTCGAGGCGTACCTGGCCATCGTGCTCGTCGTCGGCATGCTCGGGTACCTGACCTACGCACGCGTCAAGGCGCCCGACTCGAGCTGCGGTTGCCTGGGGGACAAGGAAACCCCGGTACGTACCCGCGGCTTCCTGCGGGCCGGCCTCATGGTGCTGGCCGCGGTGCCGGCCGTGTTCGCCACCGACTGGTGGCCGGCCGCGGTCGCCGATCGTCCACTCGCGACAGTCGGGCTGCTCGTCGCCGAGGCGGCACTGGTCGTGGCCCTCTCACCGGAGCTGGACCACCGGTGGCTGCTGCCGCTGCGCCGCTGGCGGGTTCGCCTGTCCCACCCGCTGGCGAACGCGGCCACGGTGATCCCCGTCGAGTCGAGCGTGCAGCAGCTGCGCAAGAGCGACGCGTTCCGCTCGGTCGCGGACCAGCTGCGCTCGGACCTGCTGGACTCCTGGGAGGAGGGCGAGTGGCGCATCCTGACCTACGCCGCGCGCACCGAGGCCGGCCGGGCGACCGCGGTGTTCGCCGTGCCACTGTTGGACTTCCGCCCGAACGACGTCCGCGTGGCCCTGGTTCCGGAGCACGACGGGGCGCTCATCGGGCCGGCGGGCACGTGAGGCGGTCAGAACACCCAGCCGGCGAACAGTGCCGGTGACGCGGCGACCGCGCTGAACCGGATGAACCGGCCGATCAGGCCGGCGGAGAGGAATGCGGACAGGCTCATCCGCACCATGCCGGCCAGCACCGACGTCGCCATGAACGGCGGCAGGCCGATGACCGAGCTGATGCCGTATGTGCCGACCATCCAGCGCGGGTGGCGGTGACACTTCTCGCGGAGGCTCTCCACCCAGGCACGGATCCGCTTGGTCCGCAGCCGCCACCGCACCCGGCGTTCGCTCGGCGGACCCGGTGCGCGTTTGCGGTGCAGCCAGCGCGGCAGGTGCAGCTGGCCCTTCGCCGCGAAGTAGTAGACGAGCTTGCCGCCGACCTGGCCCACCGCGACCACCGCGCCTAGCAGGAGCCACGGGATGTGCGGCTCACGCATGGCGATGCCGATCAGAAAGAGCTCGATGCTGGCCAGGGGCAGGAGCGCAGAGCCGAACGCGACACCGAAGGTGACGCATAGCCACGCAAGCAACAGCGAACTCCCTGACGTCGGCGACGCGGAGACGACCCGGAACAGCGTACGTGTTACCTATACGTGATGTAGGTCAGTCCAGTTCAATAAGAGAGCCTGTCTTTGAACTGGGTTAGGTGGTCGTGGCCTGGCTTTGTTGGCGGGCCAGGCGTCGGGTCATCATAGTGATCATGGACCAGTTGATGAAGGCTTCGGAATGTGCTGGGAGTCGTTCGTAG
>NZ_JBOHGB010000098.1:0-26242 GCF_050699935.1 Actinophytocola sp. | reverse complement strand
AGCTGCCGCCCGGACTTGTCACTCTTACGTGGACTCACAAGGTCCGATGTCATCACTCTCAGTGCCCATCCCGCCGGACCTCAGCCCGGCGTGTCGGGCCAGAAACACCGATCTTGAAACAGTCCTGGTGACGGTCGTGCATTAGGGCTCTGGCCATCTGTGGGTTGGGTCGGATGACGTCGTTGTGGGCGTCCTGGGCTGGCTGATGGGTCGGTTGCGTACGCGTTCATCGGCTGGCGGGCGGTACGGCGTCGGCCGGTCGGAGGGGTGGTCATCGGCGGTTGTGGTGGGGGTTTGTGGTGGCGTAGGTGAACGCCGCGGCGAGTTCGGCGATCACGGTGTCCGGGTCGGTGTGTAGGTGGGCAGGGTCCGTATGCAGGACCGTGATGCCCAGCTCCGCCAGCGCCGATGTCGTCGCGTGGTCACGGGGGAGTGGGTACTGCTGGGTGCCGAGGCTCCAGGCCAGGCCGGCCTCCGGCCACCACGCGTCGGCCGTGCCGAGGACAGTGCCGTCACGGGCGTGTAGATCCGCCTGCCAGCGGGGCGGGGGCAGCGGCGCCTGGCGCAGCACCCGCCTGGCCAGGCCGTGGGTCACGGGGACCACCTCGTGCTCGCGGCCGGCCAGCAGCGAGCGCACCGCGGCCGTGCCCCGCTGGTTGCCGCGGTTCAGCTCCACCCGCAGGTCGGCGACCGTGCAGGCGCCCGCCTCCACGGGCGCCAGCACGAGCGCGGCCAGGCGGCCGCGGTCTCGCTCGTGGCGGGCCGCGTCCGCGATCGCGCGCGCCAGCGGCGCCACCGGCAAGCCAGCGCGCCGCACCGACGGCGGCATGCGCGTGGTCCGCTCCACCGTGAGATACGCACGGCTCGTCTGCCGGCGCGCCGACGGGATCAGTACCAACACCTCGTCCGACTCAGGTGGCGCCAGGCCGTGGGCACGCATCGCGTCGACGCCGGTCAGCACGGCGTCCGGCCCCGTGTAGAGCAGCGCCGCGCGTACACGCTGGCGCCGCGTCGGGGGCGCGTTCGACAGCAACACGACCCCCGGCAGGACCCGTTGCCACGGTCCGGACGGCCGGCAGCGGGCCGCGAGCGCGTGGTTGGACATGCCCGCGGCGCGGAGATCGGACACGCGGACGACGCCGTCGAGCGCGGTCCGGTGCGGGTCGGGGAGGGCTGGAGCCGTGGCGGATCGGGTCATGACTCGATCTTCGTCGCGGGCGGTGGTGGGGCCAAGGAGCAGGCCCGGCCTGTGGACAACTCGGCGGTGCGAATGGACCGTTCGCACCGCGCCACCGGTTATGACGTGGTGAAACCGGGCTGCCAGCGGTTGATGAGATCGCGTACCGGGATCTCCGCGTCCAGCTGGCAGAGGATGCCCGTCGAGCCACCCAGCACCCGGTGCAGCAGCAGGTACTGCGGCGGCAGGTTCAGCGAGCGCCCCGTGCGGAAGTCCTGGCTGCGCACGTCGCCCACCCGCATCGCCTGCAGCTGCATCCACCGGCGCGTGAAATGGAACGTCTCCGTCCGCAGCGGCTCCACGAACGGCGCCAGGTACGCGTACACGTGGTCGGCCTCCGGCTCGTGCGCGCCCGGCAGCACGAACTGCTCCTTGCGCAGCAGTTCCAGCAGGTCACAGGACCGGCCTTCGAGAGCGAGCCGCATCATCCGGCCGTGCACGGCCGGCAGGCCGCCGGGCAGCTGCGCCACCGCGCCGAAGTCGATCACGGCCAGGTGGCCGTCCTCGGTGATCATGAAGTTGCCCGGGTGAGGGTCCGAGTGCAGCAAGCCGACGCGCGCGGGTGAGGAGTAGTGGAACTCCGAGAGCAGCAGCCCCGCCCCGTCGCGCTCGGCCTTTGTGCCGTCGCGGATGATCGACGCCAGCGGCCGGCCGTCCACCCACTCGCTGACCAGCACCTTCGGTGCGCTCGCGACTACTCGTGGAACGATCACGTGCGGGTCGCCGGCGAACTCCTTCGCGAACGTGCGCTGGCTCGCCGCCTCCGCCCGGTAGTCGAGCTCCTCGCTCATCCGGTCGGTCAGCTCCTGGAGCAGCGGCTTGACCTCGGTCCCCGGCACCAGCACCTGGAACAGCCGGCTGAACCGCTGCAGCTGCCGCAGGTCGGACATCAGCGCCTGGTCGGCACCCGGGTACTGCACCTTCACCGCGACCCGGCGCCCGTCGTGCCACACCGCGCGGTGCACCTGACCGATGCTCGCGGCGGCAGCCGGGGTGTCGTCGAACGAGGCGAACCGCTCGCGCCACGACCGGCCGAGCTGCTCGGCGAGCACGCGGTGCATGGTCTGACTGCTCATCGGCGGGGCCGCGGCCTGCAGCTTCGTGAGCGCCTCGCGGTAGGGCTCGGCCATCTCGCTCGGCACGGCCGCCTCGAACACCGACAGCGCCTGGCCGAACTTCATCGCGCCGCCCTTGAGCTGTCCGAGCACGGCGAACAGCTGCTCCGCGGTCTTCGCCGAGAGTTCGGCGCTCACCTGCTCGGCGTTGTGCCCGACCAGGCGTCGACCCCAGCCGCCGACCGCCCGCCCGGCCACTCCGAGCGGGATGCTGGCGAGCCGCGCAGTACGTGCCGCCGTGTTACGAGGCATCTCCGTCACGTCTTGATTGTCTCAACTTCTCGATCGAGTCCGCAGCAAGATTGGCGCAGCGCACCGCGGCACCACACGCACACGCTGGGTGTGCGGGCCAGGCTCGGTGCCTGACGTCAGTTGAGTAAACGTCCAGCTCGACGGTGGCGTTACAGGTCGCCGGCGGTCCGGACGAGCCCTTCAGCCAGCGCGTGGCGGCGAGCGCCTGGCCTACCGCGAACGCCGCCGTCGCCTGCGTGCTCGCCAGGTCGGCCTGCTGGACCTTGCCGGCGAGCTGCGCGGCGAGCTGCGGCCAGCACTCGTCCCGGTCGCAGCGCTGCAGGTCGGCGCAGCGCAGGCAGCTGGTCAGACCGGGCACCACGAGCGGGCCCACGATGCCGGTACCGTCCCGCAGTCGCACGGACAGGTGCGGCACGCCCGCCGAGGTCAGGGCCGCGACCCGGGACGGCTCGGGCACCACCGCGTCGGTCAGCAGCACGAGGTCAGGCCCGCGATCCACGCGGAACGGGCCGGTCCGAACCGTCGCGTCCGCCCGGCGGACCGCCTCCCGGGCCGCCGCGGCGCGCCGCCGCCCGACGTCGTCGGCGAGGTAGCCGGTGCCCGTGTCCTCCGGGCGCACGGTGCCGCCGGCCCGGACGTGCACCCAGCCGACGCCCACGGACGCGAGCAGCGCCGCGACCGAGACCGCCAGCCTGCCGTCGCCGTGCACGGACACCGCGAGCCCGCGCCGCGCGGCCGGGCTGTCCGGCCGGCCCACCTCGACCGTGCCACGTACCGCCGCGGCGGAGACGTCGCCCGCGAGCCGGCCCGGCAGCGGCCCGGCCTGCCGCGCGGCGTCGTCGACCAGGCCTCGAGCGGTCAGTGCGGCCAGGAGCTCACCCATGGCCTCTCGGTGCTCGCCGGCCCCGGCCAGGACGTCCTCGGCGCGCTGTCGGCCCGTGAGCCGTGCGACAGCGGCGACCACCGGCTCGGGGAGGCCGGAGGCGACCGCCGCCAGGCGCGGGTCGAGGCCGATCTGGATCTCGTCGGGGCGGCGGCGAAGAACCGCCAGGTCACCGGCGACGCGAGGCCGCCGAGGGAGCGTCGGGTCCATGCTCCCAGGCTTCCCGACGATCACCCGGCGACGAAATCGTTATCCACAGGCCGCCCAGGTCGCCGCCTTTTCGCCAAGGTCAGTGCTCCCGTTCTGTCGGTGCTTGGTCGTAACGTTGCATCCGTGGCCGAACCCCGCGTCGAGGTGCGTCGAAGCAAGCGCCGCACCCGTACCGTCACCGCGTATCGCGAAGGCGACACGCTGGTTGTGTTGATCCCCGCTCGGCTGTCGAAGGCCGAGGAGGCGCACTGGGTCGCCGAGATGCAGCGCAAGCTGCTACGCGGCGAGACCCGCCGCCCACCCGCCCGGACGTCCGACGCCACGCTGCTGCGGCGGTGCTGGGAGCTGTCTGTCAAGCATCTGGACGGCCGAGCGGAGCCGGCCAGCGTGCGCTGGGTCGCGCCGATGCGAACCCGGTGGGCGTCGTGCACGCCGTCCGACGGGTCCATCCGGGTCAGCGAGCACCTGCGCAACGTGCCGGGCTGGGTGCTCGACTACGTGCTCGTTCACGAGCTCGCCCACCTGCTGGTGCCGGCGCACAACACCCGGTTCTGGGACCTCGTACGCGACTACCCGCGCACCGACCGCGCCATCGGCTACCTGGAGGGACTGTCCGCGGCGGCTGGCTGGGGGATCACGGCGGAGGACTGAGCACGCGACACGGTCCCGGTCGGGCGAGCCGCACTGGCCGGGGCTGTTTTCGTGCGTCGGACTCGGCGGTTCGGAGGGTTGAACTCGCGTACCCGGGGCGTTCGACTCGCCGGCCTGGTGCGTTGGACTCGCGGATCTGGACCGTTGACTCGCGAGTCCGGAAGCGGCGACTCGCGTGCGGGAACGGGGGACTCGCGGGTTCAGGTGTCGTTGGGGTTGTCCTTGTCGTCGGAGTCGGTGGGGTTCGGGCGGTCGGTGCGTTCGGCCTGCTCGGTGCGCTCGATGGCGGCGATGGGGTCGTCGATCGGGTTGCCTTCCGCATCCGGCTTGCCGAGGCGGTCGGCGAAGTCCATCGGCTCGTCGAGGTCCTCCGCGGTCGGCACCAGGTCGGGGTGCGCCCACACGTCGTCGCGTACGTCGAGGCCGTGCCGGTCGCCGACCAGACGCCACAGCGCGGCCGCGGCCCGCAGCCGGCGCGGCCGCAGCTCCAGGCCGACCAGCGTGGCGAACGTCTGCTCTGCCGGCCCACCGCTGGCCCGGCGCCGGCGCAGCGTCTCGCGCATCGCGTCGGAGCCCGGCAGCCGCTCGGCGGTCGCGTCGCCGACGACCACGTCGACCCAGCCCTCGACCAGCGCGAGCAGCGTCTCCAGCCGGGCCAGCGCGGCCTGCTGCTCCGGTGTGGTCTGCGGCTCGAGCATGCCCGAGCGCATCGCCTCCTCGATGGAAGCCGGATTGGCCGGATCCACCTGCGTGGCCAGCTGCTCGAGCGCGGAGGTGTCCACGCGGATGCCGCTCGCGAACTCCTCGACCGTGGCCAGCAGCCGATGCCGCAGCCATGGAACGTGCGCGAACAGTCGCTGGTGGGCGGCCTCGCGCGCGGCGAGGAACACCATCACCTCGCTGCTCGGCCGCTCCAGGCCCTTGGTGAACTCCTCGATGTTCGCCGGCACCAGCGCCGCGGTGTTCGGCGGGCCGAGCGGCAGTCCGATGTCGGTCGAGGTCAGCACCTCGGAAGCGAGCTGCGCGAGCGCGTTGCCGAGCTGCGAGCCGAACGCCATGCCGCCCATCTGCCCGACCATCGACAGCAGTGGCCCCGCCGCCTGCTTGGCCTCGGCCGGGAGCGCCTCGACCCACGCGCCGGACACCCGCCGCGCCACCGGATCGCACAGCCGCTGCCAGGTCGGCAGCGTGTGCTCCACCCAGTCGCGGGCGGTCCACGACCGCGAGGTCGTGGCACCCGCCGGCAGGGTCGTCGCCGGGTCGAGCCACAGCTCCGCGAGGTGCACCGCGTCGTTGACCGCGCTCACCGAGTCGGCGGGCGGTCCGAAGCCGGGTTGTCCGGACAGTTTCTGCAACGCGATCTGCTTGGCGAGGTCGTAGTTGACCGGACCCGAGGAGCTGCCGGCCTGGCTGAGCATCTGGCCGAGCTGGCTGAGCATCTGGCCGAGCTGGTTGAACGCCTCGGCCGGATCCTGCTGCCCGCCGCCCTGCTCGGCAGGGTCCTTCTTGTCCCGGTCGGGATCGTCCGGGTTCGACGGCCCGAAGCCAAAGGGAAACTCGGTCATGTGTCCACGGTACGCGGGGCCGAGCAGCGTACGGCGAGCGGTGATTCGCTCGGTGAGAACACGCCGTACCCTCTGAGGTCGTGAGCGAGCGTGCGAGCGAACAACTGACCCAGGGCGACCCCGCGCCCCCCGCGGACCTCGACCACGAGCCGGCCGCGCCCAGGAGGCTGACCAGGCGCGGCTGGACCATCGTGGTCAGCTTCGCGATCGCCGCGGTCCTCGGGTTGCTCGGCGGGCTCGTGCGGGTGCCGTACGTCTCGATCGGCCCCGGCCCCACCTACGACACGCTCGGCACCGTGGACGAACAGGTCGTGGTCGAGGTCGAGGGGGAGAAGACGTACGAGACCAGCGGCCAGCTGCGCATGACCACGGTCTCCATCAGCGACGACGTCAGCCTGTTCGGGGCGCTGGGCCTGTGGGTCAGCGGCCGGCACGCGCTCATGCCGCGCGACGAGTACTTCGGGCCCGGGCAGACCGAGGACGACCTGCAGCGGGAGAACAAGAAGATGTTCCAGGACTCGCAGAGCGACGCCGAGGTGGCGGCCCTGCGGTACCTGGACTACCCGGTGAAGGTCGTCGCGCAGGAGATCACCCGCGGCGCGCCCGCCGACGAGGTCCTCGAGCCCGGCGACCGGCTCTACGAGGTCAACGGCAGGCCGGTCGAGGTGCAGGAGGACGTCCGGGAGGCGCTGAAGAACACCAGGCCGGGCCAGCGGGTGGAGATCACCTTCCAGCACGAGGACCAGCCCAGGCAGACCAGGTCCATCGAGCTGGGCAACGCGTCCGACTACGGCTCGGACGACCGCAAGGAGGGCTTCCTCGGCCTGCTGCCGATCGACCGCGCGGACGTGGACTTCCAGACGACCATCCACCTCGAGGACGTCGGCGGCCCGTCCGCGGGCCTGATCTTCGCGCTTGCCATCGTGGACAAGCTGACCCCCGGCGAGCTCGAGGGCGGCCGGACCGTGGCCGGCACCGGCGAGATCGATGTCAAGGGCAACATCGGCCTCATCGGCGGCATCTCGTTCAAGCTCGTCGCCGCCCGCGACGCCGGCGCCGAGGCATTCCTCGTGCCCGCGGGCAACTGCGCCGAGGCGAAGTCCAACGTCCCCGACGGGCTGGCTCTGGTGAAGGTCGACACGCTCGACTCGGCCGTCAAGGCGCTCGAGGATCTCGAGGCGGGCCGGACCCCGCCCATCTGCTGACCAGGCACGTCGTCAGCGCAGCGTCGTCAGCAGCGCGTCGGTGAGGTTCGGAGCGAGCTCCGGGTGCTCGACGAGGTCGGTGTCGTCGTCCCCGCCCTCGCCACGCAGCCGCAGCACGCACGCCGCCGTGCCGTCGCGCAGGACCGCGGCCACCAGGCGAGCCTCCCGCCGCGCCGGGTGCTCGGCCGCGATCCGGCGCCTCGCGGCCGAGTCGCCGGTGGAGTCGCCGGTCGGCAGGGTCGCCTCGGCCTCCGGCGGCAGCACCACGATCTCTTGGGCGAGCGCGCAGCCGTGCACGGCGTCCGGCCACATGATGCCGGCCAGCGCCTCGGCGAGGTCCTCGCTCGGCAGCGCCTCCTGAGCGACCGGAGTCAGCGGTGCAGCCGAGTCGACCTGGCCCGCCAGCTCGGGCTGGCGCTCGACCAGCTCGGCCGTCGGGACGAGGGCGAACAGCTGGGGCGGCTGGTCCCAGCCCGCGGTCGAGACGAAGTCCTCGACCTCGCGGGCGACGGCGGCCAGGTGCTTGGCGTGGCTGGCGGGCATGCCCACCATCCTCGCCCCATGCTCCCGGCCCACTATTTCGACCCCGAGCGGGAACCAGATGACCCCCGAATAGAGTTGGACATCTAGGACAGCCTTCGGCTGTTCGGCACGGGATGTAGACGAACGCGATCCAGGAGAGTGCACCGTGGCCACTCGGCCCCCGATCGGGATGCCAAAACTTTCCCGACGCGCCAAGATTCTGCTCAGCATCGCGGGAGTCCTCATCCTCGTGTTGCTCGTCGGAGCGAGGCTGCTCGACACGTATGTCGACTGGTTGTGGTTCGGCGAGGTGGACTTCCGGTCCGTGTTCACCACGGTCCTCGTCACCCGGATCATCCTGTTCTTCGCGATAGCCCTGCTCGTGGGCGGTCTACTGGCGGTGAGCCTGGCGATCGCGTACCGCAGCCGGCCGGTGTTCGTACCGGTCTCCGGCGCGGACGATCCGCTCGCCCGGTACCGCTCGACGATCGTGCAGCGCGTGCGGCTGTTCGGCATCGGCATCCCGCTCGTGGTCGGGCTCATCGCCGGCGCCACCGGCCAGTCGGACTGGCAGCCGGTGCAGCTGATGCTCAACGGCACGTCCTTCGGCACCACGGACCCCGAGTTCGGCAAGGACATCGGCTTCTACGCTTTCACCCTGCCGTTCATCAGCTGGCTCACCACCTGGCTGTACGTCGCCGTGATCATCGCGCTGATCGGCGCCGTCATCACCCACTACGTGTTCGGCGGCATCCGGTTGGGTCCGAAGGGCGAGAACTTCTCCGTGCCGGCTCGCGTGCAGCTGTCGGTCACCGCGGGCGTGTTCGTCGTGATCCTCGCGATCGACTACTACTTCGACCGCTACGAGCTGCTCTTCTCCACGCGCAACGAGCTGTTCGACGGCGCCACCTACACCGACCTCAACGCGGTGCTGCCGGCCAAGCTCATCCTGATGTTCATCGCCGCCTTCTGCGCGGTGGCGTTCTTCGTCGGCGCGTTCGTGCGCAACCTGCAGCTGCCGTCGATCGCGATCGTGCTGCTGATCCTGTCCAGCATCCTGGTCGGCTGGGCCTGGCCGGCCGTGCTCGAGCAGTTCTCCGTCAAGCCGAACGCCGCGGAGAAGGAGGCCAAGTCCATCGAGCGGAACCTCACCGCCACGAAGACCGCCTTCGGGATCACCGACGACAAGGTGGAGAGCATCGACTACGCCGGGGTCACCCAGGCCGAGCCGGAGGACATCCGCGCGGACGAGGGCACGATCCCCAACATCCGACTGCTCGACCCGAGCATCCTGTCCCGCACCTTCACCCAGCGCGAGGGCGGCGAAAACTTCTACGGCTTCCCGGAGAAGCTCGACGTCGACCGTTACCCCGTCGACGGCAAGGTGCAGGACTTCGTGGTCGCGGCGCGCGAGCTCGACCCGAACCGCCTGGTGGACAACCAGACGTCCTGGATCAACAGGCACCTCGTCTACACCCACGGCAACGGCTTCGTCGCGGCGCCGGCCAACAAGATCAACCGCGCGCTGGCGGAGGGCGAGTCGAGCGGTGAGGGTGGCTACCCGGTCTTCACCGTGAGCGACCTGGACGCGATCGAGGCCGGCACCGAGATGGACATCCCCGTCCGGGAGCCGCGCATCTACTACGGCGAGCTGGCCACCGACTACGCCATCGTCAACGCGCGCGGCGAGTTCGACACCGCGCGGGACCAGAACTACCACTACCAGGGCAAGGGCGGCGTCCCGGTCGACGGCTGGCTCAACCGGTTCGTCTTCTTCGCCCACTACGGCGAGCGCAACATCCTCTTCAACGGCGACATCGGCGAGGGCTCGAAGATCATGTACAACCGTGATCCGCGCGAGCGAGTGAAGAAGGTCGCGCCATGGTTGACGGTTGATGGCGACCCGTACCCGGCTGTCGTCGACGGGCGGATCCAGTGGATCTTGGACGGTTACACCACGCTCGAGAACTACCCGTACTCGCAGCGGACCCCGCTCGGTGAGGCCACCGCGGACACGCTGAGCGGCGTGGCACGACAGGACAACCGGACCATCAGCTACATCCGGAACTCCGTCAAGGCCACCGTCGACGCGTTCGACGGCACGGTGACGTTGCACGCCATCGACGAGCAGGACCCGGTCCTCAAGGCGTGGGAACAGGTGTTCCCGGGCACCGTGAAACACGGCGAGATCTCGGACGAACTGCGGGCGCACCTGCGGTACCCGGAGGACCTCTTCAAGGTCCAGCGCGAGCTGCTGTCCCAGTACCACGTGGACAACGCCGGACAGTTCTTCTCGACCCAGACGTTCTGGGACGTGCCGCCGGACCCGACCGGGGAGGACGCGGCCGCCAGCGCGCCGAACCAGCCGCCCTACTACGTGCTGGCTCAGGCGCCCGGGCAGGACGACCCGACGTTCCAGATCACCAGCGCGATGACGTTGCTGAACCGGCAGTTCCTGGCCGCATGGGTGTCGGTGTCGTCCGATCCGGAGGACTACGGCAAGTTCCGGGTGCTGAGACTGCCGACCGAGGACCAACCCAAGGGACCGGTACAGGTCCAGAACGAGTTCCGAACGACGGACGAGGTGACCGAGAACAGAACGTTGTTCCAGAACCCCAGCGTCACGGTCAGATACGGGAACCTGCTGACGCTGCCGGTCGCCGACGGGCTGCTGTACGTCGAGCCGATCTACATCGAGCAGAAGGATGAGAACGCGTTCCCGCAGCTGGCCCGCGTCCTCGTGTACTTCGGCGGCAAGGTCGGGTTCGCGCCGACGGTCGACGAGGCGCTCGACGAAGTGTTCGGTGCGGGGTCCGGCGGTGGCACGGCTCCGCCGGGCGAGGAGGAGCCGCCGACGTCCGAGGCACCGACAACCACACCGCCCGACACCGGTGGTGGCGCCTCGCCCGAGATGAGCCAGGCGATCCAGGACATCGCCGACGCGCTCGGCAGGCTCAAGGAGGCGCGAGCGAGCAACGACTTCGCCGCCGAGGGGCAGGCGCTGGCTGACCTCGACGCCGCGGCGCGGGCGTACGAGGCGGCGCAGCAGGCCGCGGGCGGCAACGGCGGAGAGACCACGTCGGCGCCACCACCGGACAACGGCGGTGGAAACGGCGGCGGCTGATGCCGTTGTAGAACAAAACAACGAGAGCGGCTCCCGTTACCCGACGGGGGCCGCTCTCGTTGTATCGGGGGGAGTGGTGAGAGCGCGGCGGCACTGTGGGCGCGCGTCAGCGCACGCGGGTTGAATCGAAACAGACCCGGCTCTGCCGACGGCCGGTCACCTTTCTCTCGCACCCGGCGACAGCAGGCCAGGGAGCCGGACATCTACAGTGGACATTCGGTTCGAGCCGGGGCACGAGAGGGAACCGAGCGGGCAGTCAGCCCTTCTTCGCTCGGCTGCGCCGCTTCGCCGGAGCCTTCCCGGCAGCCACGTTCCTGCCCTTCGACCTCCCGTCGGCCTGCGCCTGCCTGTACGCCTCGACGACGTGCGAGGGGATGCGGCCACGGCCCGCGAGCTCGAAACCGTTCTCCTGCGCCCACTCCCGGATCTGGCCGGCCTCGCTGGCGGTGGCCGACTTACTGCCCGCGGGCCGCGTGCCCCTCTTCACCCGGCCGCCGACCCGGCGGGCCGAGTCGACGTACTCGGCGAAGCTTTCGCGCAACCGCTCGGCGTTCGACTCGGACAGGTCGATCTCGTAGGAGACCCCGTCCAGGCCGAAGAGGACGGTCGTGACGTCCTGCGAGCTCGTCCCATCGAGGTCATCGACGAGCTGTACCAAGACTTTCTGTGCCATTCACTCGCTCCCTGCGGACCACTGCGCACGAGAATCGCGCACACCAGTTGGTTTTGTACCGAACAGTAGCAAATATTCCCCGCAACCCGAAAACGCGACGCGAATAGGTGAGCCCATCGTGGGGCGTGGGCCGAAAGCGTTAGCCATTACGGCGACATGGCGGAACGTGCCAGCCAATAGTTGGTCCGTACCGTCCAATGCGGATGGTCCGAACCGCTGAGGTGGCCGAGTGTGACGATCATTACCCGGCCCGCCGACGCTGGGCGCGGCCAGAAATGGCGAACGCCCCCTCGAAGGATCTCCGAGGGGGCGTTCGCCTGGTAGCGGGGACAGGATTCGAACCTGCGACCTCTGGGTTATGAGCCCAGCGAGCTACCGAGCTGCTCCACCCCGCGTTGCTGTGCCAACTATACGCCGCCCCGGACGGGCCCGCACACCCCCCCCACCTTGCCCCGGCGGCGGTCCTGCCGGACGGGCTGGCGCAATTCGGCGAGGGTTCGCGGCGCCGCCGCCGGCGCACACCGACGGCAATTTCGGTACTGCCCGTGACGTCGTCGACACGTTCGACACACGGCTCGTTCATCGAGGGTCCCGGAGCGGTTTGTTTGGCGGCCGACCTGATCGGCACGCGCGGGGGAATCGCGGTCTGCGGAAATGGGCGGAACGCCGCATGCCCGTTCGGGCCCGTCGGTGGTGTCGGGCAGCATGGCGGCGTGCGCAGCGAACGGGTTCGATCATGGTGGGGCTGGGGATTCGAGGACGCCGCGGTCGGCGGCGAGGAGCGCGCCGCGCTCCTCGCGCGGTTGCCGCCGCACTGGGTCACCGACGAGCTGCCGGTGCCGCGCGTCGGGGATCTCGACCTGCGTGCGCCACGGGTGCGGCCGCCGGACTCCGTCGGTGGCGTTTGTACCGTGCATCCGCACGTGCGGGCGGCGCACACGTATGGCAAGGCATACCGCGACGTGATCCGCGCGCTGCACGGCGACCTCGGTGCGGTGCCGGATGTCGTGGCGTACCCGGAAACCGAGGCGCAGATCGTCGACCTCCTCGACTGGGCCGGCGGCGCGAACGTCGCGGTGATCCCGTACGGCGGCGGCAGTTCGGTCGTCGGCGGCGTGGAGTACCGCGGGAACGCCCACGACGCGGTGCTCTCGCTCGACCTGACCCGAATGGACCGCGTGCTCGAGGTGGACCGGACCTCCCGCGCGGCGCTGATCCAGGCCGGCGCGCTCGGTCCCGTGCTGGAGAGCCAGCTCGCCCCGTACGGCTACACCCTGCGCCATTTCCCGCAGAGCTTCGAGTTCTCCACCCTCGGCGGCTGGCTCGCCACCCGCGCCGGCGGCCACTTCGCCATGCGCCACACGCACATCGACGACTTCGTCGAGGCGATGCGGGTGGTGAGTCCGAGCGGGACCAGCCAGACCCGCCGGCTGCCGGCGTCCGGGGCGGGACCGTCGCCGGACCGGCTGTTCCTCGGCTCCGAGGGCACGCTCGGTGTGATCACGCAGGCCTGGTTGCGCCTGCAGGATCGTCCGGCGCACAAGGCATCCCGTGCCGTTTCGTTCGGCGACCTCGCCACCGGGTTGCAGGCTGTGCGCGCGATCGCCCAGTCCGGCCTGGATCCCAGCAACTGCCGGCTGCTCGACGAGGCCGAGGCGGCGGTCAACGCCGGGCGTACCGACGGTCGTGCGGTGCTGGTCCTCGGCTTCGAGTCCGCCGACCACCCTGTGGACGGTGCACTGGCACGAGGGCTCGAGATCGCCCGCGATCACGGCGGGAGCGTCGACGCCAGGTCCACTCAGGACACGGTTGGCGACTGGCGGTCGGCGTTCCTCCGAATGCCGTACGTCCGGGACGCACTGGTCCGTTCGGGCGTCCTCGTGGAGACGTTCGAGACCGCGTGCACGTGGGACGTGGCGGCGGACGTGTGCGACTCGGTCCGGTCCGGCGTGCGGGCCGCGACGGCCGAGATCTGCGGCGAACCGGGCCTCCTGACGGCCCGCGTCACCCATGTATACCCGGATGGAGTAGCGCCATATTTCACAGTTATCGCGCCCGCCCGTGCCGGCGGGGAAGTCCAGACGTGGGACCAGATCAAGGCCGCGGCGAGCGACATCCTGGTGCGTCTCGGCGCCTCCATAACGCACCACCACGCGGTTGGTCGAGACCATTTGCCCTGGTACGAGGCTCAGCGACCCGAGCCGTTCGGCTATATCCTTCGCGCCGCGAAGAACTCCCTGGATCCGCAGGGGATCCTCAATCCCGGCGTACTGTTCGACTAGAAGCACGGCCCGCCTGGGCATCGGGGTGTGAAACAGCCACAGTGGACAGATGCCCGGCCACTGTGGACACCGGCGCGGCTTCGTGGCACGGTGGAGATGTGTCTGAACTGAATGCAACCGCCGCAGCCCTCCTGGGCCTGCTGCACGACGGCCCGGCCACCGGTGGACAGCTCGTGTCCGCCGCCCGCGACCGATTCGGCTCCTTCTTCAGCGTGACGCGGAGCCAGGTCTACCGCGAGCTTCCGGCCCTGGCCGACGCAGGCCTTGTCCGCCTCGGCAAGCAAGGTCCCCGTTCCAGCCAGCAGTACCTGGTGACGGCAGCCGGCAAGAAGGCGTTCAAGCAGTGGCTCGCCAGCGAGCCCGGCCCGGATCACCTCCGCAGCCCGCTGATCCTCCGCCTCGTCCACGCGAACGCGTTGACCGTCCGGCAGCGCTCGGCACTGATCGAGTCCGCCAAGAGGGTCTACGCCGAGGAGCAGGACACCGCGAAGGCGGCGGTGAAGTCGGCGGATGACCCGTATGCCAAGGCAGTCGCGGAGTTCGGGGTCGCCCGCGCCCGCGCGGTGCTCAAGCTGCTGGACGCCATCCCGGCTTCCTGACCTGGTCTCCTGATACGCCGGCGCCCGGGTTCACGTAGGCTTTTTGGTCGTGAACCCGGACGTCGCAGCTGACCTCAAAGACCTGTCCGACACCCTCGCCGGAGTCGAGGCGGTGACGGACGTGGGCGCCCTGCGCGCGCAGATCGCCGATCTCGAGCAGCAGGCGACCCGGCCGGACCTGTGGGACGACCCGGAGTCGGCGCAGCAGGTGACCAGCCAGCTCTCGCACAAGCAGAGCGAGCTCCGCCGGGTCGAGGAGCTGCGCCAGCGCCTCGACGACCTCAGCGTGCTCTACGAGCTCGCGGAGGAGGAGGGCTCGGCCGAGGACACGGCCGAGGCCGACGACGAGCGCACGAGGCTGCGTACCGAGATCGCCTCCCTCGAGGTGCGCACACTGCTGTCCGGCGACTACGACGAGCGGGACGCGCTCGTGACCATCCGCTCGGAGGCCGGGGGCGTGGACGCCGCCGACTGGGCCGAGATGCTGATGCGCATGTACCTACGCTGGGCCGAGCGGCACGGCTACCCGGTCGAGGTCTACGACATCTCCTACGCGGAGGAGGCCGGCATCAAGTCGGCCACGTTCAAGGTCACCGCGCCCTACGCGTACGGCACGCTGTCGGTCGAGCAGGGCACCCACCGGCTCGTGCGCATCTCGCCGTTCGACAACCAGGGCCGCCGGCAGACCTCGTTCGCCGGTGTCGAGGTGCTGCCGTTCGTCGAGGCCGTCGACCACGTCGACATCCCGGAGAAGGACATCCGGATCGACGTGTTCCGCTCCTCGGGGCCGGGTGGGCAGAGCGTGAACACGACCGACTCCGCGGTGCGCATCACCCACCTGCTGACCGGCATCGTGGTCTCCTGCCAGAACGAGAAGTCGCAGATCCAGAACCGCGCCGCGGCCATGCGCGTGCTCCAGGCCAAGCTGCTCGAACGCAAGCGCCAGGAGGAGCGGGCCGAGATGGACGCGCTCAAGGGCGACGGCGGTTCGAGCTGGGGCAACCAGATGCGCTCCTACGTGCTGCACCCGTACCAGATGGTCAAGGACCTGCGGACCGACCACGAGGTGGGCAACCCGGGCAACGTGCTCGACGGCGACATCGACGGCTTCATCGAGGCCGGCATCCGGTGGCGGCGCACCCAGGCGGCCTAGCACTAAACCCCTGCCGGACGGCCGATCACGGAGCGTGCCATTGAGCGCGCGGAACGTGCCACTGGTCGCTGGAGGACGCCAAGGCAACGGGTCGGTAACGGGCGGAGGTAGACTCGCGCCTCGTGATCCGGCTCGAACACGTATCGAAGTTGTACAAGACCTCCACGCGGCCCGCGTTGGAGAACGTGTCGGTCGAGGTGGACAAGGGTGAGTTCGTCTTCCTCATCGGCGCGTCGGGGTCGGGGAAGTCGACCTTCCTGCGGCTGCTCCTGCGTGAGGAGGTGCCGACCAAGGGTCGGGTCTACGTGGCGACCTTCGACGTGGCCCGCATGGCCCGGCGTCGCGTGCCCCGGCTGCGCCAGTCCATCGGCTGCGTCTTCCAGGACTTCCGGCTGCTGGTCAACAAGACGGTCGCGGAGAACGTCGCGTTCGCGCTGGAGGTCATCGGCAAGCCCCGCAACACCATCCGCAAGGTGGTGCCCGAGGTGCTGGAGCTGGTCGGCCTGGACGGCAAGTCGAACCGGATGCCGCACGAGCTCTCCGGTGGTGAGCAGCAGCGGGTGGCGATCGCGCGGGCGTTCGTCAACCGGCCGCTGATGCTGCTGGCCGACGAGCCGACCGGAAACCTGGACCCCGACACCAGCCAGGACATCATGCTGCTCCTGGAGCGGATCAACCGCACCGGTACGACCGTGCTGATGGCCACGCACGACCACTCGATCGTCGACTCGATGCGGCGCCGCGTCGTCGAGCTCGACCTCGGGCGGGTCGTTCGAGACGACTCACGCGGTGTATACGGCGTGGGCCGTTAGGCTCCCGCTCGCCCCCGACCCCACGAGGACTACTTCCCCCGATGCGTGCCAGCTTCGTGTTCAGCGAGGTCCTGATCGGCCTCCGGCGCAACGTGACGATGACCGTCGCGATGATCCTCACGACGATGATCTCGCTCGCCCTGCTGGGCGGTGGCCTCCTGGTCGTGCGGATGATCGACAAGACCCAGGCGGTCTACGAGGACAAGCTCGAGGTCAACCTCTACCTGACGAACGACATCAGCGCGAACGACAAGGGCTGTCAGGCCGACCCGTGCAAGGCGCTGCGCTCGGACCTGGAGAGCAACCCGGCGATCGAGTCGGTCCAGTACGAGAACCGCGACCAGGCCTACCAGCGCTTCAAGGAGATCTTCGAGTCGCAGCCGGAGCTGGTGAAGCTCGCGCGGCCGGAGGCGCTGCCGGCGTCGTTCAACGTCAAGCTGATCAACCCCGACCGGCCCGAAGTGATCATCCAGACCTACTCCGGACGGGTTGGCGTGGACTCCATCGCCGACCAGAGCGAGTTCCTCCAACGGTTCTTCGACGCGCTCAACGGGGTGCGGAACCTCACGTTCGCGATCGCGCTCATCCAGGCCGTCGCGGCGCTGCTGCTGATCTCCAACACGGTGCAGGTGTCCGCGTTCACCAGGCGAACGGAGGTCGGCATCATGCGCCTGGTCGGCGCCACTCGCTGGTATACCCAGCTCCCGTTCCTCCTGGAAGCGGTGGTCGCCGGCGTCGTCGGTGCGATCCTGGCCATCCTGCTGCTCGTCGGCGCGAAGCTGTGGTTCCTCGACGGCGTGCTCGAAGGACCCTTCGCCGCGGGGGTGGTCAGACCGATCGACGGCCTGGACATCCTGCTGACCGCCCCGTGGCTGGTGCTCACGGCGATCGGGATCTCCGCGATCACCGGCTATGTGACGCTGCGGCTGTACGTGCGGCAATAAGCGGGTGCGCGGGCCACGTAGAGTTGACGTCATGTCCAGGGAAAGTGGCCGCAAGGTGATCGTGTCGAACCGCAAGGCGCGGCACGACTACACGATCCTGGACACCTACGAGGCCGGGATCGCGCTGATGGGCACCGAGGTGAAGTCGCTGCGCGAGGGCCGGGCGTCCCTTGTGGACTCCTTCGCCACGGTCGACGGCGGCGAGGTGTGGCTGCGCAACCTGCACATCCCGGAGTACGCGATGGGCACGTGGACCAACCACACTCCGCGGCGTACCCGGAAGCTGTTGCTGCACAAGGGCGAGATCCTGCGGCTCATCGGCAAGACCCGGGAGAGCGGCCTGTCGCTGGTCCCGCTGTCGATGTACTTCAAGGACGGCAAGGTCAAGGTCGAGCTCGCACTGGCGCGGGGCAAGAAGTCCTACGACAAGCGCCAGGCGCTGGCCAAGCGGGACGCGGAGCGGGAGATGACCCGGGCCGCCGGACGGGCGGCCAAGGGCCGCTGGTGAGGGACGGTCGGTGAAGGACGCTGACGTCCCGGGCTTCGTGGCGGGGCTCGGTCTGCCCGGCCTGGTCGACGTGCACGTCCATTTCATGCCCGACGCGGTGCAGCGGAAGGTGTGGGAGTTCTTCGACCGGGCGCCGGAGGAGTACGGCACGGAGTGGCCGATCAGGTACCGGGTGCCCGCGCCGGAGCGGCTGGGAATCCTCCGCGAGCTCGGCGTGCGGACGTTCGCGCCGCTCGTCTACCCCCACAAGCCGGGCATGGCGGCGTGGCTGAACGACTGGGTGCTCGACTTCGCCGCCAGGACTCCCGGCGCCGTGCCGACCGCGACGCTCTACCCGGAGCCGGGCGTGGCCGACTACCTCGCCGAGGCGCTCGCGGCCGGCGCCCGGTGCGTGAAGGCGCACGTGCTGGTCGGCGCGTACGATCCGCGATCGCCCGAGCTCGACCCGGCGTGGGGCCTGCTCGCCGAGGCCGGGGTGCCGGTCGTCGTGCACTGCGGCAACGGGCCGGCGGCGGGCCCGTTCACCGGGCTCGACGTGTTCGAGCAGGTGCTCGCCCGGCATCCACGCCTGGTCGCGGTGCTCGCCCACGCCGGAGCGCCGGACCACGCCGAGGCGTTGGACCTGGTCGAGCGCTACCCGAGGGTGCACCTGGACACCACGATGGTCGGCGTGCCGTTCAACTCCGCCGATCGCCGGCTGCCGGCGGACTGGACCGCGCGGCTCGCCGGCGTGGCGGACCGGGTGGCGCTGGGCAGCGACTTCCCGAACATCCCGTACGACTACGCCGTCCAGCTGGACGCGATCGCCTCCTGGGCCGAGGACGACCGGCTCGGCGTGCCGTTCCTGCGGGCCGTCCTCCACGACACCCCGGCCCGGCTAGTCGCCGGCTGAGTCGTTCACTGTGGACGGAGGCCAGGCGGGGCAGGCCACGGTGCGCTTGGTGGTTTCCGCCGGCTCGGCCGCCGGTGGGTTCCCACCGGCCTCGTCGACCCAGGGGCCGGTGAGCACGACACCCCAGTTGACGATCTCGCCGTCACGGTTTCGCCATACCGTCCGCTCGAACCCGCCGGCCAGGATTCCCGCGAGCACGTCCTCCACGTGCGACCACGGATGCTCGGCCGGACCGATCAGCCAGGCCGTCGTGCAGAACACGTCCTGAGCGAGATCGTCTCCGGCGTCGATCAGCACGTCTCCGCCGGGAAAGATCGTCAGCTTGATGTCGGGCAGTGCGGGATCTGGATGGCTGATGACCCAGTCCAACTCCGACCCGGCCATGGTCCCGCCGCGAGCCACCACCTCGTGGCGAATGTGCCAGAGCGGAATGGGGAACCGTCCTGGTCAAGAAACGGCTCCGGCAGTCCGACGTGCTCGGTCATCGCCCACCCTTCGCGCAGGGATCGTTGGTAGCAGGGCTGTACTCCCAGGCCGGGGACTCGCTCGGTACGCCGTCCAGCGTGGCACTCCCGCGTGCCGCGAGCCGGTAAACGCCAGGGGCGCAGCCGACGAACACCTGTCGTGTCGCTGGCTTGTTCCTGCCCAGGACGCCGATCTGGGGTGCGAACCGACCTGTGTCAGCCGTGTTGGCCCGGATCGGCTCCCAAGATCCGTTCCAGCTGCACCACGAGCCGGGCAGCTGCCACCTCTACGTCACATCGAAGCAGGGCCTTGCCGCCTATCTGACCTGGCGCACCGCGCGACTCGTGCACGTGATCAACCGTGATGGTGCATCGACCGTCTTCCGGACCTACGGCAAAGCCGGCCCCGCAACCTGTCAAGGTTGGCAGTACAACGACCAGAGCGGTGTGCAGCAAGGTCAAGTGCTGGTTCGTACGTGTGCGCATTCCCAACTCCCCAGATTCGCGACACCTTTGAAAGCGCAAGTAACCAAATGTACTGAATCAAGTGCGTTCAGTGACCGGGTGGCTGCGCTGGGCAGGCTCGCTCAGAGCGAACGGCGGACGGAAACATCTGGACCGCGATCTGGGTTGAGCTGTACAGACTCAACTTTGGAAGGTGGTCTCATGGCAGAGTCGCTGACGCTCCCGGTGCTCCCGCTGGACGACACGGTGCTGCTGCCGGGCATGGTGGTGCCGATCCGGATGGCCGGCACCGACGGGGCGGACGTCCGCGCCGCGGTGGAGGCCGCGCAGGCGGTCGCCGAGTCGGGCGAGAAGCCGCGCGTGGTGATGGTGCCGCGGCTGGACGGCAAGTACGCCCGGGTGGGTGCGATCGGCGTCGTCGAGCAGGTCGGGCGGCTGCCTGGCGGTGACCTCGCGGCCGTCGTGCGCGGCACCGAGCGGGTACGCATCGGCTCCGGCACGACCGGGCCGGGCGCGGCGCTGTGGGTGCAGGTCGAGGTGGCGGAGGTGCCACCGGACTCCGAGCGGGCGCGGGAGCTCGCGAAGGAGTACAAGACGCTCATGATCACCATGCTGCAGCAGCGTGGTGCGTGGCAGGTGGTCGACTCGGTGCAGCAGGAGGACGACCCGTCCGCGCTCGCCGACCTCGCCGGGTACGCGCCGTACCTGTCGGAGCAGCAGAAGGTGTGGCTGCTGGAGACCCCCGAGGTCGACCTCCGCCTGGAGAAGCTGCTCGAGTGGGGTCGCGAGCACCTGGCCGAGCTGGACGTCGCGGAGACGATCCGCAAGGACGTCAAGGAGGGCATGGAGCGTCAGCAGCGGGAGTTCCTGCTGCGCCAGCAGCTGGCCGCGATCCGCAAGGAGCTCGCGGAGCTGGACGGCAAGCCGGAGTCGGAGGAGCAGGACTACCGGGCCCGGGTCGAGGCCGCCGCGCTGCCGGAGAAGGTCCACGAGGCCGCTATGTCCGAAGTGGACAAACTGGAGCGGACGTCCGAGCAGTCGCCCGAGGTGGGCTGGATCCGCACCTGGCTCGACACGGTCCTCGAGATGCCGTGGAACACGCGGACCGACGACGCGTACGACATCGTGGGCGCGCGGGAGATCCTCGACGCCGACCACTCCGGGCTGGCGGACGTGAAGGACCGGATCATCGAGTACCTGGCCGTGCGCAAGCGGCGCGACGAGCGGGGCCTCGGCGTCGTCGGCGGTCGGCGCAGTGGTGCCGTGCTGGCGCTCGCGGGCCCGCCAGGAGTCGGCAAGACGTCGCTGGGTGAGTCGGTCGCACGGGCGATGGGCCGCAAGTTCGTGCGGGTGGCGCTCGGTGGCGTGCGCGACGAGGCGGAGATCCGCGGGCACCGGCGCACCTACGTCGGCGCGCTGCCGGGCCGGATCGTGCGGGCCGTTTCCGAGGCCGGCTCGATGAACCCGGTCGTGCTGCTGGACGAGATCGACAAGGTCGGCGCGGACTACCGGGGCGACCCGACCGCGGCGCTGCTCGAGGTGCTGGACCCGGCGCAGAACCACACGTTCCGCGACCACTACCTCGAGGTCGAGCTGGACCTGTCCGACGTCGTGTTCCTGGCGACGGCGAACGTGATCGAGTCGATACCGGCGCCGCTGCTGGACCGGATGGAGCTGGTCCGGCTGGACGGGTACACCGAGGAGGAGAAGGTCACGATCGCGCGCGACCACCTGCTGCCGCGCCAGCTGGAGCGGGCGGGCCTGGCGGTCGACGAGGTGTCGGTGTCCGACGACGCGCTGCGGCTGATGGCGGGGGAGTACACCCGCGAGGCCGGGGTGCGTGAGCTGGAGCGCTCGATAGCGCGGGTGCTGCGGAAGATCACCGCACGGCTGGCCCTCGGCTCGGTCGAGCTGCCGCTGTCGATCGACATCGGGGACCTGCGCTCCTACCTCGGGCAGCCGAAGCACACGCCGGAGTCGGCCGAGCGGACGGCGGTCCCCGGGGTGGCGACGGGCCTGGCGGTGACCGGCGCGGGCGGCGACGTCCTGTTCGTGGAGGCGTCGGTGGCGTCCGCGGACTCCGGGGCCACCGGCGTGACGCTGACCGGCCAGCTGGGCGACGTGATGAAGGAGTCGGCGCAGATCGCGCTGTCGTACCTGCGCTCGCACGGCGACGTGCTGGGCGTGCCGGTCGGCTCGCTGTCGTCGCAGGGCGTGCACGTCCACGTGCCGGCGGGCGCGGTGCCGAAGGACGGCCCGTCGGCCGGCGTCACGATGACGACGGCGCTCGCGTCGCTGCTCTCCGGTCGCCCGGTTCGCGCCGACGTGGCGATGACCGGCGAGGTCTCGCTGACGGGCCGGGTGCTGCCGATCGGCGGGGTGAAGCAGAAGCTGCTCGCCGCGCACCGGGCCGGCATCCCGACGGTCGTGCTGCCCAAGCGCAACGAGCCGGACCTGGAGGACGTGCCGGAGTCGGTCCTCGACGAGCTGACCGTCCACCTGGCGACCGACGTGCGCGAGGTCCTGGACGTCGCGCTGGCGCCCGCCTCCTCGGCCACGTCCGTCGCCGCCTGACTCCTGTCGCGACGGCGCCCTCGCCCGCACGGCGGGGGCGCCGCCTTGTCCACAGGCTCCTTGCACGGCCCCGTTTCTGTCAGTCCCGGCGAATAGACTGGAAAGCGGGGGGCCCCCGCGCGCCGGGTTGTCCACAGGGGATTCCGCGGGGCGCCGGAAATGTCGGTGCGCGCCGGTATCGTGGAAGCCGGGGGCCGGAGGCCAACGCGGTCCTTGGCCGGTCGGGATCAGTTTCGCTCGAGGAACGTCAGCACCGCACGCACCCGCCGGTGCTCCTCGGCGCTCGGCTCCAGGCCCAGCTTCGAGAAGATGTTCCCGACGTGCTTCTCCACCGCCCCGTCCGACACCGTCAGCGACTTCGCGATGGCCACGTTCGTCAGGCCCTGCGCCATCAGGCCGAGCACCTCACGCTCCCGCGGGGTCAGCACGTCGATCGGGTTTCGTCGACCACGAGCCATGAGCTGCGCGATCACCTCCTGGTCGATGACCGTGCCGCCACCGGCGACACGATGCACCGCGTCCACGAACTCCGCCACGTCGGCCACCCGCTCCTTGAGCAGGTAGCCGACACCACCGGCGCCGCCGGACAGGAGCTCCACCGCGTAGCGCTCCTCCACGTACTGCGACAGCACCAGCACCGGCAGCCCGGGCTGCTGCTCGCGCGCCCGCAAGGCGGCCCGCAGCCCCTCGTCGGTGAAGGTCGGCGGCATGCGGACGTCGACGATCGCCAGGTCGGGACGGTGCTCGCTGACCGCGACCAGCAACCCGGCCCCGTCCTCGACCGCCGCCACGGTCTCGATGTCCTCGTCGGCCAGCAGGCGCTGGAGCCCGGCACGCAGCAGGACGGAGTCCTCCGCGATCACCACGTGCATGGCAGGTCGGCCCTGATCACGGTCGGTCCCCCCACAGGACTCACCACGGTCATCACGCCGTCAATCGTGGCAGCCCGGTCCGCCAGCCCGGACAGCCCACCACCCGCACGCAGCGACGCGCCGCCCTGGCCGTCGTCGGTGATCTCGACGATCACCAGGTCGCCGGTGGGCCGCTCCTCGCGCCAGGCGTTGACCTTCGCGGCCGTCGCGCCGGAGTGCTTGGCGATGTTGGTCAGCGACTCGCCGACGATGAAGTACGCCGTGCTCTCCACCGCGGCCGGCGGGCGCGGGTCGATCGCCACGCGCACATCCACCGGGATCGGGCACTTCGCCGCCAGCGAGGACAGCGCGGCGTCCAGGCCACGGTCGCCGAGCACCGCCGGGTAGATCCCGCGGGCCAGGTCACGCAGCTCGGAGACGGCGAGCTTCGCGTCCGCGTGCGCCTCGTCGATCAGCTCACGCACGGCGTCCGGGTCACTGTCCATCTTGGACTTCGCACGGCCGAGGCCCATCGCCACGGACACGAGCCGCTGCTGGGCGCCGTCGTGCAGGTTGCGCTCGATGCGCCGGCGCTCGGCCTCGGCCGCGTCGACGCCGCGTGCCCGCGAGGCCTGCAGGTGCTCGGCCTTCTGGGTGAGCTGCTCGGTGGTGTTCGGCCCGAGCAGTGCCTTGGCCAGCAGCACGTGCAGGGCCGCGACCACCGGCAGCACGAACAGGCCGACCGGCAGCAGCACGATGCCGATGATCGCCAGGGGGAACTCGAAGACGTGCAGCGGGAAGGACAGCACCAGGTAGGTGATGTTGCGCCACATCTGCGGGTCGAGCAACCGGTTCAGATACCGCCGCCAGAACGAGCCGGACTGGTCCTGCTCGATTCGCGGCGTCGGGATGTCGACCTTCAGCGTGCCGCGGATCAGCGAGCGGTTCGCCGCGGCGAAGCCGGAGACGACCTTCGTGAGCACCAGCACGATGCCGAGCCCGATCCACACGATCAGCGTGGTCACGCCCACCGAGAACAGCGTCACGATGAGGACGAAGGCGACCACGCTGATCGGGAAGCCGCCCAGCATGAACGCGGCCGCGCGCAGGCCTCGCGCCACCAGGGTCGGTCCGGTCCGCTCGGTCTCCGCCGGAGGGGATGCCACCTGCACAGCATCCCCGGTCGACTCCTCCGGCACCAGGTAGAGGGGCGCCGGCTCGGGGCTGCTCACCTCGACACCGGCCGGTACATCGTGTTCGTGGTGTGCGGCCACTCGGAGCTCCAGTCGATCGCGCCGGCGGTGGACAGCCGCTCCAGCTTGTCGATGCGCCGCTCGCTCGGGCCGAGCAGGGCGCGGGCGAAGCGGGCGTGCAACGTGCCGAGCACCCTGGTAAGCGCGACCGCCACGGCGAGCACGAGCACGCCGAGTGCGCACCACAGGAGGGTGTCCGGCCAGGAGTCGATCGCGAACAGCGGGTGGTCGTTCCACAGGATCGGCCGCCACGCGTCCGGCAACCACGTCCAGTAGATCGGCATCGTGACCAGCCACAGGCTCGTCGCCCAGAAGGTCACCATCAGCGTGAACTCGGCGATGCCGATGGGCAGCAGCAGGACGCAGTAGACCAGGTCCTTCCAGGTCGCCGGGTCCTTGACGCGAGTGGCCCAGCGCTTGCCCTGCTTGGGCGGCGGCCGGTAGGGCGTCGCGACGTAGGTGCCCAGCATGGCGTGCACCCGGGCCCGCTCGAACTGCGCGAACCCGCGCCAGGAGAGTATGGCGACGGCCAGGACGGCGAGCCCGACCCAGATGATGACGGTACCCAGGCCCACCGACACGGTCGTCACGACGAAGACGAACGAGGCGATGCCGATGGGCAGGTTCATCACCAGGTAGGCGAGCGAACGAAGCAGCGGAGGGTCCGGCCGGGTGCCATCACGCTCGGTGGTCATCGTTGGTCTCCTTCGAGGTTCCTGTCGCATTTACCAGCATGGCTTCCGGGGGAGACGGACGACATGGGGTGAGCCGCCGAGTCCGGGGTGGGGCTAGCCCTACCCCGGCCTGGCTCCGGCGCCCTTCATCGCGTTCGTCACCGGAACCGGGATGATCCGCGGCCGGGTGGGCGTTATCCTTGACAGGACATACCCACGACTAGGGGGTGAACGGTTTCGACTCTGGACGTTGCTTCAGGGGAAGCGTGCAGGTGCAGGCGGATGGCCACCTCAAGCGTCGCCGCAAACCAATATGCGCCAAGGTTAATTCCCAGCGCGACGTCGCCCTCGCTGCCTAAGCGAGCGTGATGTCTGTCGGCCCGGGGTCGCCTCCGACCCGGTTTGCCGGCATCAGCTAGGAGGCTTACCGCCGCGGATCGGCCGCGGACCTGCGGCGGGACATTCACAGCGGCTGGGCCCGTCACACCGGCTTGTTCACGTGACCGGCGGGGCCGAGTAGAGGCACAGTGAACTGCGCACGGAGAAGCCCTGGAAAGGCGGCAGAGGACCCGGGTTCGATTCCCGGCACCTCCACCAAATGTGTCGGTACACGAACACCAGGGGTCGGGCCTGCTGAGGCGTGCTCGGCCCCTGTGTGGTGTCCGACCGTGGTGGCTTGTTGGGGGATGCGGAAGGCGGGCACGAAGGTGTTGTTTCCGCTGATGGTGACGTGTGCGACGAGTGATTCGATGAGGGTCTTCTGGTCGTTGGTGTGACCGGTTCGGGCGATCTCGGCGATGTGGTGGGCGAGGTTGTCGAGGGTGGCCGTGTCGGGCGCGGTGGGCTGTTGGTCGATCAGGTGTTCGAGTTCGGTCTTGCGGTCGCGGAGTTGCTGGCGGGTGGCGCGGAGCCGGGCGAGTCGGTCCTTGATGTCTTCGTCGTCGCCGTCGAGGCGGCCGTCTTCGAACGCGTCGAGGTAGCGGTCGATCTTGGTGGCGACGGTGGCGAGTTCGGTGGTGACGGTGGTCAGCTCGTCGGTGCGGGTGTGGTGGTCGGCGAGGTGGTCGTGTTGGGCGGCGTCGACGGCTTGGGTGATGAGGCTGTGCCCGGTGCGGTAGAACTCGACGGTGGCGTCGAGGAGGGCTTGGTCCAGGTGGTCGGCGTTGAGGCGGGGCATGTCGCAGGCGTCGGTGCCGTAGCGCTGGTAGGTCCAGCAGGTGTAGTAGCGGTAGGTCTTGGTCTTGCCGGTGGCGCGGGTGCCGATCATGGATTTGCCGCAGCGGGGGCAGCGCAGTTTGCCGGAGGCGATGTAGTCGGAGGCGTTCGCGGCGCGG
>NZ_JBOHGB010000097.1:0-26508 GCF_050699935.1 Actinophytocola sp. | reverse complement strand
CGCACCCGATGGACGATGCGGTGGAAGCCCGTGATCAACGCGTTCGCCATCACCTTCGGTGACCGCTGGCCGGGAGCCGAAACCTACTGATCAACAACGCCGGAAACACCGATCATGGGATAGACCCTAGAAATAACGTTCTTCATTGTGTTTGGTCCTTACTCTTGGTGCGGCTCGCGGGTTTGCGAACCGTCACCTCAAGTAAGGCCGCAGCACACAGCAATAACTATGCCGACCTGGGAATAACAAATTTCATGCGAGAATTACCGCAGGTCGGCTACATGCGGGTGATAGTGGATATTCCGGGAAAGAATGCTGGACAGGCAGAATATCCCAGCCGGGAATGTTGATCTACCCTGAGGAGCGTGGGGTGCGTTTGAGGTCGTTCAGCAGCTCGCTGAAGTCGGTACGCACGCCGGATCCGTAGGTGTGCAGCTCGTGTTCAAGCTCGCTGGCGACCATCAAGAGCGATGGGCGGCTCTGTCGGCCGTCCTGCATCGCTTGCAGGCCGAGCGACGTTGCTTCGTCAACGTCACCCTGTCGAGCAGCGATGACCGCCAAGGTCAACTGTGCCTCGGCCTTGCGCATGGGCGACACCTCGACGCCTTCCGGGTTGACGCTGCGCCGGATGACCTCTTCGGCGTTACGTCTCGCCAGTTGGTCTTCACCAACAATTCGGTAGGTGTCCATCGCGTAGAAATCCCATTTATCCGGATCAACCACAAAATGATGATCCGGTCGCTCCGGATAAGGGAGCCTATCCAGCAACGCGCGACCGTTCTCCAGTGCCTCGTGAACCTTCTCAGGCATCCCCATACGAGCGTAGGCTTTCGCCTGCTGACCATAAAGCTGCACCGCCACGGAACGCGACGGCGCCGCCAAGATACCCGCTTCCGCAGCCGGGATAACCGCACGATGATTTCCCGCTGTCAGATGGAACCACGCGAGCATTTCGTGCGCCCATCCCACCACACCCGGGTCACCGGACTCATTGCCAAGGCCCAACGCCATACGCCGCGTCGCCTCGGCCGACGGCCCGTCACCGACATCGTATTCAAGGCACCCCACGAGCAGCGCCAGCATTCCGGCATTATTGAGTATGTCCCGGTGCTGAGCCAGTGTAAGGCGGTTTTCGAGCAGTTCGGTGACCTTACCCAACCACTGCTTACCGGTGGCCATCAACTCGCGGGCATCCGCATGTGAATAGTCGCAACACAACTGCTCAACAGTAATATTGAGCGCATCCACAGTCGAGGAGTCGATCGCAGACGCGCGTACGCGCTGAAGCAGTTCGAGCGTGTCCATCCCCGTGGCCGCAACCAAAATATCGTCCCGAGACGTAGGAGAAACCAAGTTGCCAGTCCGCACGGAAGATGGCCGCGACGACTTCAGTCGACTCTGCCCTGGAAGATCGAACCACAGCAGATGCTGTGGCAGATGTAAAATCCTGGCGTAATTCCGGAGCGTTTCGAGGTTCTGCTCCGGCCTCTTGCCATTTTCGATCTTGCTTACCTGAGCCTGCGTAAGACCAAGCCAGCGCCCAAGAAGCTCCTGATTAAGCGCCTTGCCGAACAGCTGAAGATGGCGCTGATGATTTCGGTACGCCTTGAAAATCTTGCCGATGTGCTGGCTTTCAAAGGCTGCCCGAAACTCATCTGTCTCAAAAAATTCGTTCCTGAGCTGCGCTGGTGGGGTGCGGAGCTGGTCGCGTTGCTCCCTGTGACACCTGCTGCACAAGCGTGCGGTGTTGTCAGCCGCCAGCGGTGTCCCGCAGCCCGGACAGCGTCGGCCACCGCCGACCGCACCGCTCGGCGCACCTCTCTGCGGACCGGGAGAACTCATCTGATCCCGCCAACGTTGGAGCCGTCATGCCTCTGACCAGCGTACATCGGGTCCGAGACTGCCACCAACGTGTGACAATGCCAGGCCGAAAGTGGCCTACCACCTGGCGATATTCCAGCACACGCATGGAGCTTGCCGAGATCGATATAGACCCCACGGTTGCGTGACGTGACGGTTGAGCACAGGCAACCCCGATCACGCGGCCCGGGAGCTCCTCACCAGATGCCTTCTTCCCCTTCAAATGTCCGACAGGACCGGATTCGAGGTAGGTCACCCCGACGATGACCAGGCAGCACGACCAACCCAAACGCCTGATCCTCACCGCCTCACTCACCACCGGCATCGCGCGCGTCACCCACGGAATACAGGAATCCGTCCACCTCATCGAAGAAATCTTGAACATAAATCACGTCGACTGGGAAACCACACTCCTGATCGGCGAAATTGAGTTCCACCAAACAAAAGAAGGACCGTTTCCCAACCATCAGCTCCGAATCAGCGTCCGACCATCAGCAGGCCTCGCGGCACTGAACTACACAGACCACGACGACTCCCAAATGCCGATCTCGAACTCATACAATCCGAAACGCCCACTACCGGAAGTAAACCTGATCTTTAACGGTGCGACAGGGTCAGTATTCCCACGTTCTGCGGCCATACCTATCGGCCATGCCCGCGACGCACTGGGCGAGTGGCTGAAGACACGCAAACGACCCACCTGCATCGAATGGCGTCCGTACGACGCGTACTGACACCTAGTGAGTCGCGACCCAAACGATCACAAACCTTATTCAACCTCGGGAATGACATGAGTGGATCTTATCGCTACCTGCGCGCCTTGGAATCACTTCAAGAGCTGTTTGCCAACTACCCGTTCCGTGCCGACATGTCCTCGATGCTTATTTCAATGGACCCAACCGGGAAAGCGGCGATTCTCGTGCAATTGCACAGTGCAGACCCAATGGTACTCGCAGCGGGAATCGTGGAATGGAAACGCACCCTCGTCGACGGCAACACATGGGCATGGCGCACGCCAAGTGGCAAGGAAATACATATTTCGACTACCGGCTACACCCCCGAGTGCGGCGAAACATCCATTGTCGTGATGACTGGACCTGTTCCTCACGACTGCTATCTCGACTTTCACCTAGATCCCAATACGTCGGAGGTACTTGACGATGAGAGGCTATACCACTGGCTCGGCAGCGAAATCGCGAACAACTGGCCCTTCAAACCCACGTTCGATGCTCAACAAGTCGTCACTACTGCAGACGCCTAGGAAGCAAGCGCGAAAATCGGAGCCGCAGCCTTCGCTACTCGAATCGAGTGTCACTCGCGAATCAAGAAAGGAACATTAATGACGTGAGCGGATCATGGCACGACGAGTTAGAATTGATCACCGAGATGTCAACAGTAAACAAACGTGTCAGTGCATACGTCCTCCGCGCACTAGACGCCGACGCCTGCCGCGACGAACCAACGGCACCAGCCGACGAAAACGCCCTAGGCCAACGACTCATCGATCTCGGCCGCGCACTACAATCCCGCGCTACCCACCGCTCCGCCAACACCCGTTGCATTTCAGGAGAGCGCTCCGCGGGAGATGGAACAGCACAAAACAGTCCACATAAGATCCAAACGCCATGGTCCAACCCTGCCACTTCCATCTACACACCCTAGCAATGAATAACCAATCTTACCCAACTTTCCCTTCATCACGGCAAATGGAGCAATAGAAATGCACGCGACACTGTTCAGCCTAGTTGTGTCCGATAATCCCGACCTGGTCGCCGCATGGGGCATGGAAATCACCTACACCGAGGAACCCGACGAAACAGATCCTCAACAAAAGGCAATCCTCTACATCGGCGCCCCAAACGGAGAAGGAAGTATCGCGACGCACACCTCAGCCGAAGCCGCCCGCGACCGATGGAGCATGAAAGTTCCATTGTCTCTAGTGTGGGATGCCGACACCTGGGCCGACGCTCACGCTGAGCTCGATAAGCAATCCCTCGCTACCCGTCCTTCGAACGCACCCTGCGATGACAAACAAGAGCTAGACAGTGAGGAGACCTGAATGGAGCCACTGGGGCGATAGCTCAGCTGGTTAGAGCGAACCCCAGTCGCCCCACTCCCCACCATCTCTGTCAAGCATCAACCGAAGAACTACAGCCCTACCACCATCCGTAACGGCACCAGTCGATGCTGTGAGGTGATCCGTTGTTGAGTGTAGACAACGGCTAATCGCCGCGTCATCGCGCGGATCGACGCTATATCCACTATCATGTGCCCGCCGACTCTATCGCGTAACGGACTCGTCACAGTCGTCGGCAATGCTTGCCGGACTAGGGAGAGGTGCATACAAATCAAGTAGTTTCTTGGCTTCTTTCACAGCTCCTTTGACTTCTTCGTCCGCAGGGCGCAGACCTTTATGTGCAGCTTGATTTCGCGGATATGCCAGGCGGTGCGCCACCTGTCGCCATCGACTTTCCGTACTGGAAACGTTATCCATGTCTTCGAGAAGGCGGACCATTTCAATGATGCCATTGGCATTCTGGGTGATTCTGTTTCGTGCGGCTTCGGACAGCATCGGCAGGCGAGTGTCGAGAGCGCGCGACAAAGCAACCTCCGCCGCAGAAGCCGCTTCAATTACCGCAAGTCGATTATCGTGCGTGCGACTGGCACTGAGGTAGAGACGCCACTCCGGCGGCACACCGACGGATTCGGTGGCGTTCCTGCACGCCGTGTGCAGCATGTTGCGGTCGACGTGACTACCTCCAATGTGTACGACTACACGGTGCGCGTGCCAACCGCTTCGGCCAGGTGGCGGTGCGTTGTTCTCCCATAACCGGCCTCGCGTACCAATACCTTCCCCTTGATACGGCGAAAGAACTTGCTTCGCCCACAATTCAAGCCACTGGGTGGCTATCGCGAACCAATCGGTGAACTTTTTTCCGAATGTGGCAGTGAAGATTGCCAGATCCTGATCTGACTCCGCTTCTACCTCGATCGCCACGGTCTTGATGTAGGAAGAAAGGTTTCGCGGTTTCCCCGATTCAAGGAAGTGGGCAGTGGTTCCCCATGTATCGTCAACAACCGACGAGCGCAGCCGGTCGTCATCGATTGGACACGTGAGTGCCATTATTCCATCGGAATGTTCCGTTGGCAACGCAGGAATCGTTAAGGAGAACGCAGCTAAATCGACTGCACCTGCGAACGATTCCCCGAGGACCCCTTCGGCGACGTAGATCTGATGCAGTAATGTAACCGTTCCCCTCAGAGTTCGTGACACGTTCCAATTATGTCGGGTTCTGCAGCCGCCATGCAAGTATGTTGTATGACGGAGGGGAAATTTTCCCATAACATCTACGTTTCGATGTCGCGCAGGATCGGATCACACACCGGTGTTTCATCATCAACATCAAAGAGTTGAGCCCGAATCACGTGGGATTTTGTGAACCGCATTCGTGACGTTCGAGCTTTTGCGCAGATCGAAATTCAGGCCGACTACCTCTCGACATTGGGGCTGGAGTACCTGGTGGGCAACTGCGCTGGCCTGGTGGACCAGTTCAACGAATTCATTGAACGTAATACGAAACAAGTCGATGTTAGAACGTGAGCACCACCCAGGCTGCGCGTTCGGCCGCCCATGCCGCCCACGTGTCCATGACGTTGGTGGAGACCAGAGTGAACCACTTCGCCCACCAGCGAGCGGCGAGCGGGAGCGGCGACTAAGGCGCAGATCCGCAGGTCACGGTTATGTCACCAAATATCCCTTCGCCTACGCTGGTTTCCGGGGGCCGGAGGCCACCGCGGTCCGCGGACCGGAGGTCACGCGCGGCCGCGGCTGGCAGCGTGGGCACGAGTACGACGACCGGTTCATGAACGGCTCCCGGCGGACCGGGCGGCCGCACCGCGGGCACGGCAACCCCTCCTGGCCGTACACCGCCAGCGACCGGTCGAAGTAGCCCGACTGCCCGTTCACGTTGACATACAAGGCATCGAACGACGTGCCGCCCGCACCCAGCGCCTCGACCATCACCTCGGTCGCCGCCGACAGCACCTCGGCGACCCGCGCGGCGGAGAGCCGGTCGGTCGGCCGGGCCCAGTGCAGCTTCGCCCGCCACAGCGCCTCGTCCGCGTAGATGTTGCCGATCCCCGAGACCAGCGACTGGTCCAGCAGCGCGCGCTTGACCTCCGTCCGCCGCCCGCGCAAGGTCGCCACGGCCGACGGCAGCGAGAACAGCGGATCCATCGGGTCCCGGGCGATGTGCGCGATCAGGGCGGGCACCGGTGTCCCGTCCACCTCGACCAGGTCGTCCAGCATGCAGCCGCCGAAGGTGCGCTGGTCGACGAACCGCAGCTCCGGGCCGTCGTCGGCGAAGGAGAACCGGATCCGCAGGTGCTTCTCGTCGGGCGTGCCCGGCGCCTGGACCAGCAGCTGCCCGCTCATCCCCAGGTGCGCGAGCAGCGCCTCGCCCTCGTCCAGCGACACCCACAGGTACTTGCCGCGCCGCGACACCGCGTCCACCCGCCGCCCGGCGAGCCGCCCGGAGAAGTCGGTGGAGCCCGGCAGGTGCCGGCGGATCGCGCGCGGATGAAGCACCTCGACCGAGCGCAGCTCCCGGCCGCTGACATGAGCGGCGAGGCCCCGGCGAACGACCTCGACCTCAGGTAACTCGGGCATGCGCGGGGGGCATTAGGAGGCCGTATCCGGCTCGCCCGACTTGATCAGCTCGGACAGCGTGCGCCAGGCGGCCTCGGCGGCCTTCTGCTCGGCCTCCTTCTTCGTCCGCCCGTCGCCGCTTCCGCGGTCCTGCCCGGCCACGACCACCGTCGCGGTGAACTCCTTGCGGTGGTCCGGGCCCTCCTCCTGCACGCGGTACTCGGGCACGCCGAGGCTCGCGTGCGCGGTGAGCTCCTGCAGGGACGTCTTCCAGTCGAGGCCGGCGCCCAGCAGCGGCGCCTCGGTGAGCAGCGGGTCGAAGAGCCGGTGCACCAGCGCCCGCGCGAGCTCGATCCCGTGCTGGAGGTACACGGCGCCGATCACGGCCTCCATGCCGTCGGCCAGGATGCTGGCCTTGTCCCGGCCGCCGGTCAGCTCCTCACCCTTGCCCAGCAAGAGATACGCGCCGAGCCCGGCATCGCCGAGGCTGCGCGCGACGCCCGCCAGGGCGTGCATGTTGACCACGCTCGCGCGCAGCTTCGCGAGGTGTCCCTCGGGCAACTCGGGATGCGTGCGGTACAGGTGGTCGGTGACGACCAGACCCAGCACGGCGTCGCCGAGGAACTCCAGCCGCTCGTTCGGCGGCAGCCCGCCGTTCTCGTAGGCGTAGGAACGGTGGGTCATGGCGAGCGTCAGCAACTCGGCGTCGAGATCGACGCCGAGCGCTTCGAGCAGCTTGGCCGGGTCGGCCGTCGAACCCCGCGCCGCCCTGCTGCTCCTGCCGGTTACCACCGTGTCGCGGGTCAGGCTGGCTCGGTGACCTGACGGTTGTCGTACTGGCCGCACTCGGGACAGACGACATGCTGGGGCTTGGGCTTCCGGCAGGCTCGGTTCGAGCACTCCACCAGGTGCGGGGCGCTGGTCTTCCACTGGGACCGACGCGTGCGCGTGTTCGAACGCGACATCTTCCGCTTGGGGACGGCCACGACTAGATCTCCTTCGACAAGCTCAAGGTGGGAGGGACTCAGTCGTCCCGATCCGTGCTGAACCGCTCGGTGAGCGCGGCCCACCGAGGGTCAATGGTCTCATGCCGGTGATCCGGACCGAGATCGGCCCACTTGGCACCGCATCCTGGGCACAGCCCGGCACAGTCCGGAGTGCACAGCGGCACGCTGGGCAGGGCCAGGACGGTGGCATCGCGCACGACCGGCTCGAGGTCGACGAGGTCGTCGACGAGCCGCGCGATCTCGTCCTCGTCAGTGGTCTGCTCGGTGGCGCTGTCCGGGTAGGCGAACAGCTCGGTGAACTCGACGTCGACGGTACGCCCGGAGATCGGGTCCAGGCAGCGCGAGCACACCCCCTCGACCGGCGCGTGCGCCGTACCGGTCACCAGCACGCCCTCGACCACCGACTCGAGCAGGACGTCCAGGTCGACCTCGGCACCCTTGGGCACGACGATGACATCCTCGACCCCGAGGGCCTCCTGGGTGTGGACCACGCGGTGGACTCGGCGGGACAGGCCGGCGCGGCGACCGAGCTCCCGGGTGTCGACCACCCAGGGGCTCCTGCGTTGTTCGGTCATGACGAACTCGACGCTTCCCAACGATTGATTGTTCCGGCGCGCGACCGCGCCACAGCTCATCCAGCCTACGTGAGCGAGAGTGACGGAGCGTTCGCCGCCTGGACTGACGAACGCGCGCAGGCGCGCCAGCGCCGAGCACGGGAGGAGGGAAGGCGGCGAGTAGCGGAGGAACGAAGCGAACGGTGGGCACCGTCAGTCTTGGTAGTCGAACGGCGCGCCACCTGCCGGCATGCCGTTGAGTGCCACGCCACGCAGGTGCGCCCGGCCCTTGTCGACCGTTCGCAGGGTGTGGGTGAGCAGGTCACCGAACTCGGCGAGCTTGCTGTCGACGTACTCGTCGCACTCGGCGCGCTGGCGGGCGGCCTCGTCCGCGGTCGCGTCGAGGATGCGGGCGGACTCGGCGTGCGCGGCCTGCACGACGTCGGTCTGCGACACCAGCCGCGCCTGCTCGAGCCGGCCGTCCTCGATCTGGCGCTCGTAGGACTCCCGGCCGGCCTGGATCATCCGGTCCGCCTCGTCCCGGGAGCGGGTCACGAGCTCGTCGTACTTCGCCTGCCCGGTGGCGACGGTCCGGTCGGCCTGCTCCTCGGCGTCGGTAACGATCCGGTCGGCGTGCGCGCGGGCCTCGGCGACGAGCCGGTCGGCCTCCGCGCGCGCGTCCTCGAGGGCCTTGTCGGCCTCCAGGTTGGCCAAGCTGGCCGTCTGCTCTGCCTCGTGCTCGGCCTTGCCGACGATCTCGTCCCTGCGGTCGAGCACGTCCTGCGCGTCGTCGACCTCGGCCGGAAGGGCGTCACGCACCTCGTCGAGCAGTTCGAGGATGTCGCCGCGGGGCACCACGCAGCTGGACGTCATCGGCACGCCCCTGGCCTCCTCCAGGATCGTGACGAGTTCGTCGAGCGCCTCGAACACCTTGTACACCCGTGCCTCCTCCGCCACCCCGGCGCATGACTCCACGCTCCAGTCTGCCGTCTCGCGCGGGGTGGTCGGGGGAGGTCGGGCCTCGCTGGCGTGTCAAGCGGGTGTGTCAGGCGGGCGTGTCAGACACTGACGTCCACCTGCACGAACGTGGCGTAGTGGTCGGCTGTGTAGAAGAACTCGCCGGCGCTGCCGGTGATCAGCCGCCGGTCGCCGCTGTCGGCTCCGTCCGGGGTGGGCACGGCGTAGCGGTGGTAGTAGCCGGGCGGGCAGCTCGGCAGCACGCCCTCACGGTTCTGGTAGACGATGCCGTCGTCCGGGAACGGGTACGGGCCGCCGGCGTCGACGAGCTCGACGGTGTCGGCCACCTCGGCCGGCAGGCTCGACAGCGGCACCTCGTCGATGTCCGTCGGGTTGCCACACTCGCTGGGCGCGCCGTCGAGGTCGATCAGCGAGAAGCTCGCGTAGTGGTCGCCGGTGTAGAAGTGCTCGCCGCTCGCGCCGGTGACGATCCGCCGCGCGCCGCGGCCCGGGTCGCCGGGCGTCTGCACGGTGTACTCGTGGTAGTAGCCGCTCTCGCAGTCGGGCAGGAGGGCTTCGCGGTTGTGGAAGACGGTGCCGTCCTCCGGGTACGGGAAGGGCCCGCCGGCGGCGATCAGGTCCACGGTGTCGCTCGCCTCGGCGGGCAGCTCGGCGAGCGGGACCTTCTCGTAGCCGGACGTGTCGCCACACGGGGGCTGGGCGAGCGCCGTCGCGGTGGTGTTCGTGGCCGAGGTCGTCGCGAAGGTGGCGGTCGAGATGCCGAACACGCCGAGCACGGTGACGAGGAGGGTGAGTAGCGTCTTCACTTGCTTCTGTGTGACGTTGCTCATTTTCCGACCGTAACCCGGGCCCCGTGACACGACGTAGACGCCGTTAGTCGGTTACCCGCCGGTTCACTGTCCACATCGAGAAAGGCCCGTATGGACGAAGGCGTCATCCGCCGCGCGACGGCCGGGCCTAGTCGTCCTCGGCCAGGCGCTTCAGCAGGCGGCGGTGGACGTTCTCCGGCAGCAGGTGGCTCACGTCCCCGCCGTACGTCGCGACCTCCTTGACCAGCGAGCTCGACAGGAAGCTGTTCAGCGGCTTCGTCGGCATGAACAGCGTCTCCACGCCCGTGAGCTGCTGGTTCATCTGTGCCATCTGCAGCTCGTAGTCGAAGTCACTGACCGCGCGCAGGCCCTTCACGATCGCGCGGATGTCGTGCTGGCGGCAGTACTCCACGAGCAGCCCGTGCCACGAGTCGATCCGGATGTTCGGCAGGTGGCTCACCGCCTCGGCGAGCATCTCCATGCGCTCCTCGACCGTGAACATGCCGCGCTTGTTCTTGTTGATCAGCACTGCGACGACGACCTCGTCGAACACGGCGGAGGTTCTCTCGAGGACGTCGAGGTGGCCGTTTGTCGGCGGGTCGTAGGAGCCAGGACACACCGCGCGCCTCATAAGGGCGGACCGTATCAGCAGAAACGGGTCCCGACCTGTCGACGGTGGTCCTGATCACTCCACCGCGGCCCAGTGCAGCTCGGTGTCCCCGTACCGCCGGATCCGGCGCGGTACCAGCGACGACGGCCAGTCGGGCGGTCCGCCCCGGCGGGACCGCTCGACGATCACGAGCGACCCCCGGCCGACCCAGCCGTTGGCGACGAGCGCCGCCAGGTCCGGCGACGGATCCACCGTGTACGGCGGATCCACGAGGACGAGGTCGAACGGTTCGTCGGGCGGGTCCGCGAGCACCGTCGCCACCCGGCCCTGCCGCGGCACGGCCCCGGCGAGCCCGACGGCGGCGATGTTCTTGCGCAGCACCACGACCGCGCTCGCGTCCGACTCGACGAGCACCGCGGTCGCCGCGCCTCTCGACAGCGCCTCGAGACCGAGCGCCCCGGTTCCCGCGTAGAGGTCCAGCACCCGCGCGCCGCCGAGGTCCATTGCGGCCTCGACCGCGCTGAACAGGGCCTCCCGCACCCGGTCCGAGGTCGGCCGGGTACCGCGCCTGGGCACGGCGAGCTGCCGCCCGCCCGCGGTGCCCGCCACGATCCTGGTCACCAGCACATCGTCGCGCAATGAACCGTGCTCAGGGTCCGCACCCCCACACGCGCCATTTCGCGTAGGCTCGCTCTTCAACCTCCACAACTCGCAGGCAACACCGGGGAGCGGCTGGGTGTCGCACACCTCTCTGAGGCAGGCCGAGATCGCGGTCGAGCAAGCGCACGTCGATGTCGTGTACGCACGCGTGGAGGAGATGCGCACGGAGGCGCGGGACATGCGCCGGCGCGGTGACCAGCTGGCGCACGGCGCCCGCAACGAGGCCATCTTCGAGCAGGCCGCGATGCTGTTCGAGCGGGACGTGATGGTGCGCCACGCCAACCAGATCCTGCGCAGCCTCGACAGCGAGCACGAGGGTCTGGTGTTCGGCCGCCTCGACAGCGTCGACGGCGAGGGCACGGGCACCGAGACGATGTACGTCGGGCGGCTCGGCATCCGGGACGTCAACTTCGACAACCTGGTGACCGACTGGCGCGCACCGGCCGCGGCCGCGTTCTACCAGGCCACCGCGGAGCAGCCGATGAACGTGGTGCGCCGCCGGGTCATCCGCTCCACCGGCCAGTCCGTTGTGGACATCGACGACGACCTGCTCGCCCCGGACAGGCGGCCGGAGGGCATGGCGGTGGTCGGCGAGGGCGCGCTGATGGCCTCGCTCACCCGTGCGCGCGGCGACAAGATGCGCGACATCGTCGCCACGATCCAGAAGGAGCAGGACGAGGCGATCCGGGCGCCGTGGCGGGGGATCACCGAGATCACCGGCGGGCCGGGCACGGGCAAGACTGCGGTGGCGCTGCATCGCGTCGCGTACCTGCTCTACCGGGACCGGCGGCGGATGGGCGGCTCCGGCGTGCTGGTGATCGGCCCGTCGCCGGCCTTCACGTCCTACATCTCGCGGGTGCTGCCGTCGATGGGCGAGGACACCGTGGAGCTGCGCTCCCTGGGCCAGGTCCTCGACGGCGTCGCGGCGGTCCGCAACGACCCGCCCGAGGTGGCCCGGATCAAGGGGTCGCTGCGGATGCGCCGGGTGCTCAAGCGGGCGCTGCGTGCGGCGCCGCCCGGCGCGCCGGACGAGCTGCGGATCACCTACCGCGGCGAGGTGCTCAAGCTGGACGCGCGCGAGCTGGCCAAGGTCCGGCGGGCCGTGCACGCGACGGGCCGGCCGCCGAACCAGTCGCGGGTGGACGCGGCCGAGGCACTGCTCGAGGCGCTGTGGCTGCAGGCCGAGGGCCGGCCGGGCATGGCGCACGACGAGCTGGTCACCGAGCTCGGCGAGCGGATCGATTTCCACCGGTTCGTGGTGGTGTGGTGGCCGATCCTCACCGCCCCCGAGGTGCTGGCGTGGTTCGCCGACCGCGCGCGGCTGGCGTCGGCGGCGGGGCGGGCGCTCTCGGCGCAGGAGATCGACCTGCTGTCCTCGTCGTGGGCCCCGTCCGGTCCGACCGTGGCGGACATCGCGCTGCTCGACGAGTTGCGGTTGCTGCTGGGTCCGCCGCCGCGCCGGCATCGCCGCCGGACCGCGCGGGTCGCCGAAGAGCTGGCGGCATGGGGCGTCGAGCCGACCGCCCACCGGCGGCCGCGGCACTACGACGAGTACTCGCACATCGTGGTCGACGAGGCGCAGGACCTGTCGCCGATGCAGTGGCGCATGGTGGGCCGGCGTGGGAGGTACGCGAGCTGGACGATCGTGGGCGACCCCGTGCAGAGCTCGTGGCCGGACCCGGGCGAGGCGGAGTCGGCGCGGATGTCGGCGCTGGGCCCGCGAACGACGCGCCGCCGCTTCACGCTCGCGACGAACTACCGGAACTCGGCGGAGATCTTCGAGCTCGCGGCCCACGTGGTCGGCGACGTGGCGACCCCGGAGCAGCTGCCGACCGCGGTCCGCCGCACCGGCGTGAAGCCGTCGGTCCACACGGTCGCCACGGCCGAGATCCCGCTCGCTGCCCGCGCCGCCGCGCTCGACCTCCTGTCCGATGTGGACGGGACGGTCGGCGTGATCACCGCCACCGGCCGCCTCGCCTCGATCCGAACCGCACTGTCCGAGGTGGACGACCGGCGGCTCTCCATCGTGGACGGTCTGGAGGCGAAGGGCCTGGAGTACGACGCGGTCGTCCTGGTGGAGCCGAACGAGCTGGTCACCGAGTCGACCACCGGCCCGCGGACCCTGTACGTGGCCCTGACCCGCGCGACCCAGCGCCTGACGGTCCTGACGACGGACCCGTCCTGGCCGGCGGACTAGGGTTCCCACGCCCCGGGGACATCACGCAAGAGCGCGTCGGGACCCGGGATTCGGTACGCGGGGCGCCGGGCGTCGAGCCACCGCCGCGCGATCTCCGGCACCACCCCCACCCACCCGTAGTGCTCGACGGCGATCACGTGTCTGCCGTGGACAATCACCTGAAGGTGGCAGCGTGGATCGTCGTTGTCCCCTTGGACATCGGCGAGCTGCGTGAAGGTGGAGCCACCGGCGGGCCGTCCCGGATCCCCGCCGTAGCGCCGGACGACCTCGCCGGCCCACCGGTACCGGCGCGCCAGATCGGTCAGCACAACCCCTTCTCCTTCGCGACATCGGTCCCGGCGAACGGCTCCGAGGCGACCAGTTCCGGATGGACGATCACCACGACGCCTCCTTCCACGGTGGCCGCCATCGCGTACTCATCACAGTCCCGGCCGGCGGCGGATGCCTGTGCACGAACCCGCCGCATGCGGCATCCCTGTTGGCGGGCTGCCGTCGCCGGTCCATCGTGAGTATCGCCGGTTTGCCCTGCTCCCACGCGAGTTTCGTATTGCGCGCGATGAACGGCATCTCGGCGGCGTCCGCGATAACCTCACCGACGCCATCGAGGACTTCCGGCGCGAAGTCGGCGCCGGCAGCGACGACGGCAAACAGCAGGACGACGCGAGTGGCTGTGCTCGTGGCCATGCCCAACCAGAGTGCCACCCTGAAGTCGCTACCAGGTTCCGCGCCGTCCTGGTGGACATGCGAGCGGCGGGTCGCGTCGCGAGAACGCGAACCCGCCGCCAGGTACGGGGATCAGCGGACCCGGATCAGGCCCCATGCCCCTTCCGTGACCGCCCACCGCAGTACGCCTGAGCGGTAGGCGTAGTCGCCCGGATCGCCCGCCGTGAACCGGAGGGTCCGGACGCTCGCGACGCTCAGCGCTCCGATCGCGCCCACTCGTGGCGAGCTCAGGTGCTCCTCCATCGGCCAGGTCTGGCCGTGTACCGCGAACCCGTGGTTGCGCGCGCGGTCCGTGCCGAGCACGAGGTGCAGCCGCACGCGGTCGCCGGGCGCGCACTCCAGCAGCGGCGTGCCCGGCGCCGGGTCGGCCAGTGACGGCCACCGTGGCAGCAGGTGCGCGCTGCGGTAGTTCATCGCCTTCTGACCGGTGTCGTCCGGCTCGTCCTCGAGATCGCGCACCGGCTGGGTCACGTCGCCGTCGTGGTACATCCGTACGCCGTCCTGCAGCAGCAGCACGAGCTCGCGCTCGAACGATCCATCGGGCCGGCGCACCACGACCTGCTCCCCCACCCAGTCCGACGGCGTGGCGTCGGCCGGCTCGACCACGAGCGCGCCGACCAGCCCACGGTGCCGGTGTGTCCGGACGTCCGCGCGGTCCTCCAGCAGCACCACACCCGCACGGTCGGCATACCACCGCTGCACGACGCGGTCGCCCGGCTTGACCGTGGTGTCCGGGTTGAACCCGACCCACGAGCCGTCGGCGGTCCGCACATCCGACCGCAGCAGCCCGCCCGCGTGCAGCGACACGCGCCCGGAGATCTCGCGCGACGCCGGGTCGTCCTTCGCCGAGAACTCCGGGTCGAACGGGGTCGCCTCGCCCGGGCCCGGCAGGTCGTTGTGGAGTTCCACTTCGACCCACTCGCCGACCCGGCAGCGCAGGATCAACGGCTCGCCCAGCGGCACACCGTCCACCGTGTACACCGTGCCGAACGGGTCCGTGCGCTGGTCGCTGTATACGATCTCGCGCGGCACCGCGCGCACCTCGTACCGGCGCACGCTCGCGGCGTCCGGTGGCGGCCCCACGCTCTCGAACGCGCCGGGCAGCGCGGGCAGATCATCCACAAGGGACTCGTGCAGCCGGATGAAACCCCACAGCCCCAACCAGGTCTCGTCGGCCGTGCAGAAGCTCCACAGATGGTCGCCCGGGAGCGTGTTCGGGTCCACGTGGAAGTTGAACGCCTCCGAGATGCCGATCGTCTGCTGGTCGCGCACGGGCGAGTTCGGGTCGTCCCGCCACACGTGCCAGCGCATGCCGTGCACGGTGAAGCTGTGCTGCTCCTCGTGCGAGCCCTGGTAGAGCCGGAACCGGATGCTCTCGCCCGGATACCCCCGCAGGATCGGCGTCCCGGGGTCGCCGTGCACCTCGCTGGCGAACCACTCCGCCGGGTCGCCCGGCCGCTCGTGCAGCGGCGCGCACCGGTAGTCGACGGCCATCGTGCCCTGGTCGTCCAGCGCCCCGGGGAACTCGGGCGGGTTGATCGGCACGCCCTCCTCGCCGTGGCCGTGCTCGACCAGCGGCACGAAGTCCGCCACGCCGAACACCTGCTCGCGGAACGCCGACCCGTCGGCCAGCAACACCGCGGCCTGGTTCGCGTTGCGCACCTCGCGGGAGTGGTCGTGCGGGTCCACCCACCGCGCACCGGCCGGCTCCGCGATCATCGCGCCGAACAGGCCGTGCCGCTGGCGCTCGTTGGCCAGCAGGTGGTCGTGGAAGAAGACGGCGCCGAACTCCTCGTCGCAGTACCAGCGGTAGATCCAGCTCCGGTACCGCGCGTGGTCCTCGTCGCCCTGGTCGGCGGTGGCCGTGCCGGACAGGTAGTTCCAGCCGACGCTCGCGCCGTCGGACACCAGCGGGTCGAACTTGACCAGGTGCACGTGTAGGCCGCACTCCGGCTGGAAGGGCAGCACCGCGTCGAACGCGGTCGCCTCCTGGCAGCCGGTGGGCAGCTCGTTGGTGAGCGTCAGCTCCAGCACCTCGCCGGCGGCCGCGCGGATCGCGATCGGCTGGACCTCGCGCGTGCCCTCCTCGAGCTGGCGCTGGAACTCCCGAACGCCGCCGGCCTCGTCGATCTCCTCCCGCAGCACGAAGAACACCCCGCGGTGGTCGTGCCAGCTGCTCTCGTGGCCACCGTCGCCGCCGGTCGACCGGTAGTAGTGGACGGTCCCCTGGAGCACGACCAGGTCGTACCGCCGCACTGGCGCGTCCGGGTCCAATGTGGACTTCGTGAACGCCTCCCCCGGCTGCGGGTCGGGGCAGAACGCGTTGCGCTCGAGCTCGGTCGGCTCGCGGCCCATGCCCGTGGGCATCAGCGGGGTGCGCGGCGGGCGCGGCGACTTCTGCGGGAACTCGCCGGCGACGAACGCCGGGAAGCCGGGCCGTTCCGCGGTCGGCGCCTCCGGCGGCTCGTGGCCGGGCAGCGGTCGCAGGGCCTCGATCGGGGTGCCGTCCGGGTACCGGCCCGAGCCGTCCTGCAGCTTGTCGAACACGCGCCACATGCCCCACATGCCGGCGTGGAAGTGCGGGTACAGGTGGCAGTGCCAGATGATGTCGCCGGTGGCGCGCTGCACCGAGCCAGCGCCGCCGATGGGCTCGATGGTGAACGCCTGCTGCGGCGTGATCGAGATCGAGTCGATGATCGGTGACTCGTCGTGCCCGGGCACCGCGCGCCACTGGTGCAGGTGCAGGTGGAAGACGTGGGTCTCCTTGACGCCGGCGTGCACGAGCCGGATCCTCGCGCGATCCCCTTGGTAGGCACGCAGGATCGGCGTGGCCGGATCGCCGAACAGCCACGAGCTGTGGTGCTGCTCCTCGCCGATGATCGAGTCCCGTGCCGGGTCGATCCTGCCCTGTTCGAGCAGCCGCTCGTAGGCGAGCGACCGCCAGCCCATCGGCTCGGTGCGGTAGCTCATGATCATCATCGAGTCCATGTCGGCGGACCCGTGCTCGCCATGCCCGTCGTGCTCGTCACCGGTGCGGATGATCGGCGCGAGCCGCTCCTCGCCGCGGATGACCGAGTGGCCGTGCGGGCGCGGCAGGTCGCACTCGTAGGTCGGGTGCGGCGGCTTGACCGGGTTGTCGTTGGGTGTCTCGTCCTGCATGAAGACGACGTACTCGCGGAAGCTCGGCTCGCCGGGCACGTGGATGTCCGCGTACAGCCCGTCGACGATCGGCTCGCCGGTGACCGGGTCGGTCCACCGCGATCCCGCCGGCTCCACGACGAGCGCGCCGAACAGCCCGTGCGCGTTCGAGCCCTCCTCGCCACCGCGGACGTCCGCGAGGTCGTGGAAGAAGAAGACGCCCTCGTCCGTGCACTGCCAGACGTAGCCGCGCCGGCCGCCGGGCGGGGTCGCGGAGTCCGGGTTGCGGCCGACCTGGCCACCGTCCGCGGTCCGGACGTCGTAGCCGACGCCCTGCGGGTGGATGCCGGCCGGTCGAGCTGGTTGCGGAACTCGACGACGACGCGGTCGCCCACGTGCGCTCGCAGGACCAGCGGACGGACCAGCGGGTCGGGCTCGGACATCAGCTCGGGATGTTCGACCGGGTTCGGGAACGGATCGGACCAGCCCGCCTTGATCTCCCGCAGGGCGGCCTCGTTCTCGCCCAGCGCGAAGATCATCCCGTTGCGGTCGTGGTCGCCGTGCGCGTCGAAGGCGATCGGTACCGCGAGCGCGACGACGTCGAAGGAACGCACACTCATTAGGAACCCCCAGATTCCCCAGCCGATCGGTCCCCACCGATCGGACCGGCCCCCAGCCGGTGACACACCGTAACGTCGAATGGGCCAAGATCGCCAGGATCCACCCCGATCTGGACCGAACAAGCGACCGGCCTTATCACTTCGGGTGGCCGGCCCGAGAGGTCACGGCAGCACGGAGTCCAGGAACCGCATCGCGCGCTCGATCAGGTCCTCGGCCGACGTGCACCACAGCTCGCCGCGATGGTCGAGCTGCCCGTCGATCGCCAGCGACGCCAGGCCGTGGCCGAACGCCCACAACAACACCGCCAGGCCGTCCGGGTCGGCCGCCCCGCACTCCATGACCACCTCGATGAGCACGGCGAACGCGGCATCGGCAGCGGCCCGCGCGTCGGGGTGCTTCTCCGGCCGGGACAGCTCCGGGCGGAACATCACCTGGAAGTACGCCTTGTGCCGGCGGGCGAACTCGACGTAGGCCGTGGCCAACGCCAGCAGCTCGGCCCGCGCACCGGAGGCCCGGTCACGCGCGGCGCGCAGGTCCGACGCCAACCGCTCGAACCCGCGCACGGAGATCGCCGCCAGCAGCGCGGCACGGTCCGGGAAGTGGTGGTACGGCGCACCGGGACTCACCCCGGCCTCCCGCGCGACCCGGCGCAGGCTCACCGCGCCGATCCCCTCCGCCTCGATCAGCCGCACGCACGCCTCGAGCAGCTCCTCGCGCAGCGAACCGTGGTGATAACTGCTGCGCTTGCGCTCCACGTCCGGCACCGCCCGAGCCTAGGTGAACACGTTCCTTGACGACCATCGCGCCGTGGACTATACAGTGTTCAGATTCTGAACATCGCTTAGATTGGAGCGAGATGACCAAGGTCCTGGTCACCGGGGCGACCGGGTTCGTCGCCGGACACTGCATCGAAGACCTGCTCGCGCACGGCCATTCGGTCCGCGGCACCGTGCGCTCCCTCGTCGACCCCGCCCGGGTCGCCCACCTGCGTGTCCTGGGCGGCGACCTCGAGCTCGTCGAGGCCGACCTGACCGACGACAGCGGCTGGCCGGCCGCGGTCGACGGCGTCGACGCCGTGCTGCACGTCGCCTCGCCGCTCCCCGCGACGCCGCCGCGCGACGAGGACGAGCTGGTCCGGCCTGCCGTGGACGGCACACTGCGGATCCTGCGCGCGAGTGCGGCCGCGGGCGTGCGGCGTGTCGTGCTGACGTCGTCGGTCGCGGCGATCAACTCCGGGCACGCCCGTGACGACCACCGCCTCCGCACCGAGGCGGACTGGTCCAATGTGGACGAATGTTCCCCGTACCCGAAGAGCAAGACGCTCGCCGAGCGGACCGCCTGGCAGTTCGCGAAGGAGCACCCGGAGCTGGAACTCGTGGCGATCAACGCCGGCGTGGTGTTCGGCCCGATCCAGCACGCGGCGGCGGCGACCTCGGTGTCGATCCTGACCCGCCTGCTGAACCACGAGATGCCGGCCGTGCCGAGGCTGGGCTTCGCCCCGGTGGACGTCCGCGACCTCGCGACCGCACACCGGCTCGCGATGGACAGCCCGCTCGCGGCCGGTAACCGTTACATCTGCGCGGGCGACAGCATCTGGCTCCCCGAGCTCGCCGCCCTGCTGGCCGAGGAGTTCAACCCGCGCGGCTTCCGGGTGCCGACCGGCACGCTGCCGTACTGGCTGATGTGGACACTCGCCCGCTTCGACCGCTCGCTGCGGATCGGCCTCGAGTTCGCCAACCGCCCGGAGAACGTCAGCGCCGCCAAGGCGCACGGCGAGCTCGACTGGCGCCAGCGGCCGATCCGGGAGACCCTCGTGGACACCGCGAACTCCCTCATCGCGCACGGCCTGACGAAGCGCACGTTCAGCTCAGCACGACCAGCAGGTCGCCACCCTCGACCTGTGCCACGGAGCTGATCGCCAGCCGCTCCACCGTGCCCGCCCTGGGCGCGGTGATCGACGCCTCCATCTTCATCGCCTCGATCGTCGCCACCGTCGCGCCCGCCTCGACCACGTCGCCCTCACCGACCTGCGGCGTGACGACCCCGGCGAACGGCGCGGCCACGTGGCCGGGGTTCGACCGGTCGGCGCGCTCGGCGGCCGGCAGGTCGGCGGCCACGGACCGGTCGCGCACCTGGATGGTCCGCAGCTGACCGTTGAGGTTGGCCAGCACGTTGCGCATGCCACGCTCGTCGGCCTCGCCGATCGCCTCGAGCTCGATCAGCAGCCGGACGCCCCTCTCCAGGTCGACCGGGTACTCGATGCGCGGCCGCAGCCCGTAGAAGAAGTCCTTGCTCGCCAGCACGCTCGTGTCGCCGAACTGGTCGCGGTGGGCCCGGAACTCCTTCGCCGGCTCGGGGAACAGCAGCCGGTTCAGCGTCGACCGGCGGTGCTCGGCGAGACCCTTGATGTCCTCTTCGGACAGCCCCGCGGTCGGCTTGGGCGCCGCCCGGCCCTCGAGTGCCTTGGTACGGAACGGTTCCGGCCACCCGCCGGCCGGGTCGCCGAGCTCGCCGTGCAGGAAGCCGATCACCGAGCCGGGCACGTCGTACCGGCCGGGGTCGGCCTCGAACTCGGCCGGGGACACGCCGGCACCGACGAGATGCAGCGCGAGGTCACCGACCACCTTGGACGACGGGGTCACCTTGATCAGCCGGCCGAGCATCCGGTCCGCCGCCGCGTAGGTCGCCTCGATCTGCTCGAACCGGTCCGCGAGCCCGAGCGCCGCCGCCTGGGTGCGCAGGTTCGACAGCTGCCCACCCGGGATCTCGTGGGTGTACACGCGCCCGCTCGGCCCCGGCAGGCCGGCCTCGAACGGCCCGTACACCTTGCGCACGATCTCCCAGTACGGCTCGAGGTCGCACACCGCCCGCAGGTCCAGCCCGGTCTCCCGCTCGCCGTGGTCGGTCGCCGCGACGATCGCCGACAGCGACGGCTGCGAGGTGGTGCCGGCCATGGACGCGGTGGCGCCGTCGACCGCGTCCACGCCCGCCCGCATCGCGGCGAGGTAGGTGGCGAGCTGCCCGCCCGCGGTGTCGTGGGTGTGCAGGTGGACCGGCAGGTCGAACTCCTTGCGCAGCGCGGTGACCAGCCGGTGCGCGGCCGGCGGGCGCAGCAGGCCGGCCATGTCCTTGATGCACAGCACCTGCGCGCCGGCACCGACGATCTGCTCGGCGAGCTTCAGGTAGTAGTCCAATGTGTACAACCGCTCGGCCGGGTCGGACAGGTCGGCGGTGTAGCACAGCGCGACCTCCGCGACGGCCGTGCCGGTCTCCAGCACCGCGTCGATGGCCGGGCGCATCTGCTCGACGTCGTTGAGCGCGTCGAAGATGCGGAAGATGTCGATCCCGGTGGCCGCGGCCTCCTGGACGAACGCGGTGGTCACCTCGGTCGGGTACGGCGTGTAGCCCACGGTGTTGCGCCCACGCAGCAGCATCTGCAGGCACAGGTTCGGCAGCGCGGTACGCAGCGCGGCGAGCCGCTCCCACGGATCCTCGGCGAGGAAGCGCAGCGCCACGTCGTAGGTCGCCCCGCCCCAGCACTCCACGGACAGCAGCTCGGGCAAGGTCCGCGCCACGTACGGCGCGACCGTGACCAGGTCCTTCGTGCGCACCCGGGTGGCGAGCAGCGACTGGTGCGCGTCGCGGAAGGTCGTGTCGGTGACGCCGACCGCGCTCGACTCCCGCAGCCACCGCGCGAAGCCTTCCGGCCCCAGCTCGGTCAGCCGCTGCTTCGACCCGGCCGGCGGCGCGGCCGGCTCGGCCCGCGGCAGCTTCGCGGTCGGGTCGATGACGTCTGGCCGCTCGCCGTGCGGCTTGTTCACCGTGACGTCCGCGAGAAAGGTCAGCAGCCGGGTGCCGCGGTCGGCGGAGTGGCGTGCGGTCAGCAGGTGCGGGCGGTCCTCGATGAACGACGTGGTCACGTTGCCGGCGAGGAAGTCCGCGTCGTCCAGCACGGCCTGCAGGAACGGGATGTTCGTGGCCACGCCGCGGATGCGGAACTCGGCCACCGCGCGCCGGGCCCGGGCCACCGCGGCCGGGAAGTCCCGCCCGCGGCAGGACAGCTTGACGAGCATCGAGTCGAAGTGCGCGCTGATCTCCGTGCCGGAGGACGACGTCCCGCCGTCCAGCCGGATCCCCGCGCCGCCCGGCGACCGGTAGTGGCTGATGATCCCGGTGTCCGGGCGGAACCCGTTCGCCGGGTCCTCGGTGGTGATGCGGCACTGCAGCGCGGCGCCGTGCGGCCGGATGTCCTCCTGCCGCAGCCCCAGGTCGGCGAGCGTCTCGCCGGCCGCGATGCGCAGCTGCGACTGCACGAGGTCGACGTCGGTGACCTCCTCGGTGACCGTGTGCTCGACCTGGATGCGCGGGTTCATCTCGATGAAGACGTGCTGGCCGCGCGCGTCGAGGAGGAACTCGACGGTGCCGGCGTTGCGGTAGCCGATGTGCCGGGCGAACCGCATCGCGTCGGCGCAGATCCGCTCGCGCAGTTCGGGGTCCAGGTTCGGCGCGGGCGCGATCTCGATGACCTTCTGGTGCCGGCGCTGCACCGAGCAGTCCCTCTCGAACAGGTGGAGCACGCCGCCCGCCCCGTCCGCGAGCACCTGCACCTCGATGTGCCGCGGCGCGACCACGGCCTGCTCCAGGAACACGGTCGGGTCGCCGAACGCCGACTCCGCCTCGCGCATCGCCGCCTCGACCGACTCACGCAGCGCGCCGGACTCCAGCACCCGCCGCATGCCACGGCCACCACCACCCGCTACCGCCTTGACGAACAGCGGGAAGCCCAGCTCCGCGCCCGCCGCGAGCAGTCGGTCGAGGTCGGCGGAGGGCTGCGAGGAACGCAGCACCGGCAGCCCGGCCTCGCGCGCGGCGGCGACCGCGCGGGCCTTGTTGCCGGTCAGCTCGAGCGTCTCGGCCGACGGGCCGACGAAGGTGATCCCAGCCTGCTCGCAGGACCGCGCCAGCGCCGGATTCTCCGACAGGAAGCCGTAACCGGGGTAGACCGCGTCCGCGTCGGCCCGGCGGGCCGCGGAGATGATCGCGTCGACCGACAGGTAGGCGCGTACGGGGTGGCCCGCCTCGCCGATCTCGTACGCCTCGTCGGCCTTCATCCGGTGCAGCGAGTTGCGGTCCTCGTGCGGAAAGACCGCCACGGTGCCCGCGCCGAGCTCGTACCCGGCGCGGAACGCCCGGATGGCGATCTCCCCGCGGTTCGCGACGAGAACCTTGCGGAACATGCCGGCTACCTCCCGGTGGCGGGTGACGAGTCTTCGAAACGTTACCCGGTGGTTCTCGGCTGTCGGGAGCTAAGTCCCACGTGACGGGCACCTCAACGGGCGACGCCCGTACCCCTCGAGAAGGTACGGGCGTCGCTGGTGACACGCTCAGGGGCCGACGTAGAGCAGGCTGTTCGCGGTGTCCGGCGCAACGTTGCACAGCACGCCCTGGGTCGCCGTCGACGCCAGGTGCGCGGCGACGTCCGCGGGCGTCGCCGCCGGGTTGTCCTGCAGGTACAGCGCGGCGCCGCCGGCCACGTGCGGGGCGGAGGCGGAGCCGGACAGGGTCATCGTGGCGGTGTCGGATCCGATCCACGGGCCGGTGATCTCCACGCCAGGCGCGTAGAGGTCGAGCACCGAGCCGAAGTTGGAGAACGAGGCGACGCAGTCGTTCCTGTCCGTCGAGCCGACCGTGAGCGCCTCCGGCACGCGGGCCGGCGAGAAGTTGCTCGCGTCCGACGACGAGCCGCCGGCCACGACGGAGTAGGTCACGCCGGACGCGATCGAGTTGCGGACGGCGTCGTCCATGGCCGTGTTCGCGCTGCCGCCGAGGCTCATGTTGGCCACCGCGGGCTTGGCCGCGTTCGCGGTCACCCAGTCGACGCCGGCGATGACGTCCGAAGTGGAGCCCGAGCCGTTGTCGTCGAGGACCTTGACCGGGACGATCGTCGCACCCTTGGCCACGCCGAACCGCGCGCCACCGATGACGCCGGCCATGAACGTGCCGTGGCCGTTACCGTCGGTCGCGTCGGCGTCGTCGTCGATGAAGTCGTGCCCCGGCAGGACCCGCCCGCCGAAGTCGTGGTGGGTGGCGCTGACGCCGGTGTCGATCACGTAGGCGGTGACGTTCTTCGCCTTGTTCGGGTAGTCGTAGACGCCGTCCAGCGGCAGATCGCGCTGGTCGATGCGGTCCAGCCCCCAGGACTGCGGGTTCACCTGCTTGCCGAGCGCGTGCACCGGGGTGTCCGGCACGACGTAGGCGACGCCGCCCTCCTTGGCGAGGTCGTCCGCCTGCTTCTCGGTCAGGCGTAAGGAGAAGCCGTGCAGCGCGGCGGTGTAGGTGTGCTCCACCGCGCTGCCGAAGCGTTCGGCGACCGACGCCGCTCGCGCCTGGACGTCCGCGGTTGCCCCAACCTGGTCCAGGACGACGATGTAGTCGGCGTGCTTCGCCGACGGCTGCGCGTTCGTGGGGACCGCCGCCACCGCGGCGGCGACCGTGCCGATCAGACACGCGACCCCGACTATCGCCAGCCTCTTTCCACTGCGCAGATTCATATCTCTGTCGGTAGTCGACCGATCGTGCGGGAGCAAGGTTCACCAGTTACCACCTGCACATTGTTTGCCTTTTGCCACGCCGCCGCCGCTGTGGCGGCTGACCAACCGGAGGGCCTCCGCCCGTTCCCGGTGACGCGTTCCCCAGGACCGGCTGACCACGGCGTCCCCGGGCCCCGTGGTGGCGGTTCGGGCCGAGCCGGGTCGTCCTGTTCGGACTGTCCGTGGCCTGCCACGTGTTCGCGGTGTGCCGGATCGGCGAGGCGCGAGCCTCGGCGTTCCTCGACGCGATCGTCGTCCGGTGCTGCCCTCGCTGATGACACTGCTCGGCCGCGCGACCTGGGATTCCCAGCCCGTGGGTGACCAGCGGGACCGAAGGCCTCCCTGCCGCTCATCGACGACATGGTGGCCTTCGTCGGCTGAACCCGGTCCCGGACGGGTCACCCCTTGCGGTGACCATCTAAAGTGTGGCAATGCCTGCTGGTGATTCCGAAGCAAACGCCCGTGTCCCCCGTTTCGACACCGTTCTCCGGGGCTACAACCAGCGCCAGGTCAACGAGCGCGTCACGCGCCTGACCTTCGATCTCAGCCATGTCCAGAAGAGCCGGGACGAGGCCGTCGCGAAGGTCGCCGAGCTGACCAAGGCGTTGGGCAGTGCCCAACAACAGCTGATCGACGCGAAAGCGCAGCTCAACCGCATCACCTCGAACCCCACCAGCAACGAGGCGATGTCCGAGCGGCAGCGGCTGATGTGGCAGTTGGCCGAAGAGGAGATCGCGGAGTTCAAGCGCGACGCGGAGAACTACGACCGTACGACTCGTGCCGACGCCGACGAGTACAGCCACTCGACGCGCGCGAAGGCGGACTCGCACGCCTCCAAGACGAGGCAGGACGCCGACAAGTACGCGGCCGCGACGCGCAAGGAGGCCGACGACCACGCGGCCGAGATCCGAGCCAACGCGGACAACTACGTCATCACGACGAAGAACGCGGCCGACGAGTACGCCGCCGGCGTGCGCGCCGAGGTGCAGAACTACGCCAAGGAGCAGAAGGCCAAGCACGAGGCGGCGACCGCCGAGCTGGTCCAGCGCCGCAAGGCCCTCGAGGCGGAGTACGCGAAGAACCACTCCGCACTCGAGTCCGAGTACGAGGGTCTGAAGGCACGTCAGGTCGCCGAGCACGACCAGCTCATGGCGGATGCCCGCGCCGAGGTCGAGCGGGCCGCGAGGGCGAACGAGGAGCGGATCGCGCAGCTCGACGCCGCCGCCCGGCAGCGTCGAGAGCAGCGGGACGCCGAAGCCGCCAAGCAGCGCGAGATCCTCGACATGAAGGCCGCCGACAAGCGCGCGTCGCTCGCCGAGGAGGCAGAGGTCGCACTGCAGGCCCAGCGCACGGAGCTGGAGCGGGAACTCGCCGAGCGGGCGTCGCTCGCGAAGGAGCGCGCCGGCAAGATCGTCGGCGACGCCGAGCGAGAGGCCGCCAAGATCCGCGAGGCGGTCGCCGCGGAGCGGGACGACGCCGAGCGGGCCCTTGCCCAGCGCGAGGCCACGGCCGACGCCCAGGCGTCCAAGATCATCGAGGACGCGCGGCGGCGGACGGAGGAGTCCGAGCGGGCCCTGGCGGAGAAGCGGGCCGCGACCGAGAAGCACCTCGCCGAGCTGGAGCAGATGGCGCAGCAGCAGGCCGACAAGACGATCGCCGACGCCGAGGCGCGCAGCCAGGCGAGCGACAAGGAGATCGCCGAGCGGCGGGGCCGGATCGAGAAGGAGCTGAGCGAGCAGCAGGCGAACGCGAAGATCCGCGCCGCGAAGATCATCGAGGACGCGGAGCAGCGGCTCGCCGAGGCCCAGGACCGCACGCGCCGGGCCGACGAGTTCGAGCGCAAGGTCTCCGAGCAGGTCAGCGCGACGTACGCCATCCTGGGCGAGGCCCGTCGCCACTTCGCGAAGGTCATGGGCGCCGACGGCGGCGACACGAGGCCGGCGGAGAAGGAGGCCCCCGCGGCGGCTTCGTCGTCGCAGCAGGGCCAGCAGCCGAGCCCGAACCCGAAACCCCAGCCGGGCACCCAGATGAAAACCCAGGTGAACGGCAACAAGTAACCAAAGGGAGCCAACGGCGCCGCTGCCCCCAGGCAGCGGCGCCGTCCGAACCCGCG
>NZ_JBOHGB010000096.1:0-26674 GCF_050699935.1 Actinophytocola sp. | reverse complement strand
TCCTGACGTTGGGCGTCAGGAAGGCGTCCTTCCAGGCCATCGGCGGGGGCCACGTAGACTCCCCACAGTGAGTTTGACCCTTGGGATCGTCGGCTTGCCCAACGTCGGCAAGTCCACCTTGTTCAACGCCCTGACCAGGAACGACGTGCTCGCCGCGAACTACCCGTTCGCGACCATCGAGCCCAACGTCGGGGTCGTCCCGCTGCCCGAGCCGCGGCTCGCCGTGCTGTCCACAATGTTCTCCAGCGCGCGTGTGGTTCCGGCCACAGTGTCGTTTGTGGACATCGCCGGCCTCGTCCGCGGAGCCTCCGAGGGTCAGGGCCGGGGGAACAAGTTCCTCGCCAACATCCGCGAGGCGGACGCGATCTGCCAGGTCATCCGCGTGTTCGACGACCCCAACGTGATGCATGTGGAGGGCAAGGTCGACCCCTCGGGGGACATCGAGACGGTCAACACCGAGCTGATCCTCGCGGACCTGCAGACGCTGGAGAAGGCGTTGCCGCGACTGGAGAAGGAGGCCCGCACGCGCAAGGAGGCGCGCCGGGCGCTGGAGAACGCAAACCAGGCCGCCGTGATCCTCGACTCCGGACGCACGCTGTTCGCCGCACAGTCCGAAGTAGACGAATCGCTGCTGCGGGAGCTCAGCCTGCTGACCACGAAGCCGTTCCTGTACGTGTTCAACGCCGACGAGGCGGTGCTGGCCGACGACGCGCGCCAGGCCGAGCTCGCCGAGCTCGTGGCGCCCGCGGACTCGGTGTTCCTGGACGCGAAGGTCGAGGCGGAGCTGCTCGAGCTGGACGACGAGGAGTCGGTGCGCGAACTGCTGGCGTCGGTCGGCCAGGACGAGCCCGGCCTGCACTCGCTGGCACGCGCCGGGTTCCACACGCTGGGCCTGCAGACGTTCCTGACCGCGGGCCCCAAGGAGGCGCGGGCCTGGACCATCCACAAAGGATGGACGGCCCCGCGGGCGGCGGGCGTCATCCACACGGACTTCGAGCGCGGCTTCATCAAGGCCGAGGTGGTCTCCTTCGACGACCTGGTGGCGGCGGGCTCGATGGCCGCGGCGAAGGCGGCGGGCAAGGTCCGCATGGAGGGCAAGGACTACGTGATGGCGGACGGCGACGTGGTGGATTTCCGCTTCAACGTGTGAGGAACGGGGGTCGCGGGCGGCCGGGATCTGGTATCAACGGTCGGCGTCGGCGCGACTCGGCGTCGGTCGGTGGGAGACGTCAATGGTGAACCTGATCTCGTTCCTCTGCGCGGCTGTTCCGGCCTTCGTGCTGTCGGTGCTCGGCGTCCCGCTCGTGATCGTCGTGCTGGTGATGATCGTTTCCGGGGCGACCGGCCTGGCCGTCGCGACCCGCATCGACCGGCGGCAGGAGACCGACTGGGTCCAGGTGGCGGCCGTGACCCTGTCGGACTGGGCGCACCGCAACGAGGGTCACTGCGAGACCGATCCCGAGGCGCTGCCCGTGGACGGGTGGGAGCTGCCCGCGACCCCGTGGTTCCACGGCGTGGTGCTCGCGGTCGGCCGTCGCTCGGGCTTCGAGGTCGGCGTCACCTGCTTCCAGGAAGCGAGCTCCGAAGGAGCACCCGCCCGCCACACCGGCTACCTCGTGCGCCTGCCGGAGGACGTGGCCGACCTGCACCTGAACCGCGGCCGGCTGCGCCGCGTTCGCCGCGGCTCCCGCCTGGAGGGCGCGCCGGAACCGGTCCACGAGCCGCTGGCCGCGGTGCCACCCGACACCGACTCGCTGGACGTCGCGGACCGGGTCCTGTACCTCGTCCGCCCCGGCTGGCCCGAGTTCACCTCCCTCGACGACCACGTCGACGCCGCGGTCGCCGTCGCCGCCGCGCTCGGAGAGCAGGGCTGAAACGCCTCACAGCGTCCACTGTGGAGGCACGCGGGCGGGAGGTCAGCGCGCGGCGCGGACCGGTTCCGCCGGGTTCATGCCGGCGGCGACGAGCGCCGCGGAGCGGATCGCCTCGTGCAGCTGCCAGATCGACTGCGGGGGAAGGTAGAAGCCCTCTCCGGGTGGCGGCAGCACGGCGACGCGCCCATCCGAGACGGTGACCACCAGGCTGCGCTGCCGGTCCAGGCCATCTACCACGGGAACGTCCCAGATCATTTGCGGCTCCATGGGCCACCTCCGTTGCGCCGTCACCGCTTGGAAGGTCGCGAAAAGCTGGCCCTGTGTTACGGGTCGCCGCGCGGCGTCACCGGGGCGCGTCACAGCCGGTCCCGCACCGGCGGCACACGATCAGCGCAGGCGCGACCGGGCGGTGGGGGCGAGGTGGAGCTGCTCCGGCCCGCGTGCGAGGTGCTTGGTGAGCAGCGGCAACAGGTCGTGGGTCCAGCGGGTGGAGCGGCCGAGCTTGCGGATGTGCTCGAGGTGCGCGTCGTGGTCGGCGTACGCGGCCACCCACGCGAACACGTTCTCCCCGGTCCGCACGGGCAACGCGGGGTAGTCGTTCTCGCTCGGCTCCGTGCGCAGACACGCGAGCGGCGGCGCGCCCAGATCGGCCAGCAGCGGGCGCACCTCGCGGACGAACAGCTCCGCGAACTCGTCACCGGCCCGCGGCGGCAGGTGGTAGAGCGTCACGGTAACCAGCGCGGACGGCTCGGCGTCCGGCCGGGTCGCGGGCAGGTCGAAGCCGGTGTCCTCGGCCGCCGGACGCAGCAGCAGGACGTCGTCCGAGTCGATCATCGTGGCGTTCGCCGCCTCGCGGTGCGCGCGCCAGACGGGGCCGTCGTAGAACGCGGCGAGCGCCTCGGCCCGGGTCGCCAGGTCTGGGAAACCCCGCAACCACACGAACCGGTCCTCGTCGTCGATGTCCCGGAACTGCCCGTGGATCCGCATGCCGGCCGCCTCCTGCGGCTCCACGAGCTGGCGGTCGAACAGGTCGATGAGCACGTCTCGCTTGCCCGGGTGCAGGGTGTACTGCCGGAGCTCGAGAACCTCGGTCATCGCGGGCGCCGCTCCTTCCGCACTGCGGACTCGGGTGAGCGACACCCTATTGGTGTAGGCCGGCGGTCAGCCTATGGGGATCGCGACGCACGGCGCACCACCGCAGACGTCGATCACCTCACCCGTGGCCAGGAAGTGGGCGGCCTGCTGCCGCGCGGCCGGCGTGTTGCCGGTGTCGCCGTGCGGGTCCTGACCCTCGGTCGGCGGCAGGTTGCCCTGCGGCGGCGCGGGAGTGCCGCTGTCCCAGACCACCAGAGCCGAGCCCTCGAACGGGAAGTTCGGCACCGCCGGCAGGTCCCACTGTGGCTCGACGGCCGGGTCGCGGCCGGGCGCCAGCGTCGGCCGCACCACGTGCAGGCCGAGCGTGCGCGCCTCGACCTCGGTCGCGACGTTGGCCACCTGGTGGTCGCCGAACGCCTGGTGCAGCAGGACCTGCTTGACCGGCGTGCCGGGCAGCGGGTCGCGGGTGATGTGGTTGGCGTAGCCGTTGCCCTCGCCGCGGTCCCACACCATCTGCATGAGCGCGAAGCCGATCTGCTGCTCGAGCCGGTCCGGGTAGAACTCGTCCATGATCGGCTGCAGCGCCTGGAACGGCGAGGCCCGGTTGAGCAGCGTGGAGAAGTTGATCGCCGGCACGATCAGCGCGGACCGCGTGAAGTCCTGCGCCAGCGCGGTCAGTGCGGTGCCCTGGATGCCGCCGAGGCTCCCGCCCGCGTAGGTCAGGTCCACGTCCCGGTTGAGCAGCCCGTCGAACTCGGGCAACGCGGCGAGGCCGTCCGGGTGGATCATGGCACGGCCGAGGAACATCATGTTCAGGTACGCCTGCTGCATGCGGTCCGGCAACGTGGGGAAGTCGGACAGGTCGTCGAGGACGTCCACCACGTGGTCGACGTCCTCGCTGGACATGCCGATCCAGCTCGCGCCGCAGGGCAGCGCGTTGGCCTCGTTCGCGACCGCGCCGAGGCCGTTCACCGCGGTGTGGTCACCGAACAGGCCGTGGCCCCACAGCAGCGGCCGCGCGGGTCCGGAGGTCGCCGTGCTGCGCGGGACGTTGCACTGGAACGTCGCCTGGTAGGTCCCGTTCGGCTCGGGCAGGCCGTCCTGGCCGTAGGTCATCCGCGAGCCGGGCCCGCCGTCCGCGCGGTCCAGGTACTTGGGCACCTCCACCGTGCCGACGACCTTGCGGGCGAACGCGGGGTCGACGTCCGGCGTCGGGTTCTCGACGCTCGTGATCGTGATCTTCGGGGACGCGTCGCCGAGCACGGCGAACGACTCGTCGCGCATGTCGAGCGCGCGGCCGGTCAGGTTCTCCGTGCTGGCGACGGTGAAGTCCCACGCGAGGTGCAGGTCGGCGAGCTCCACGCCGGCACGGAACAGGTCGGTGAGCGCCGGGCGAAGCGACAGCCAGCGGTTGACCAGGGCCGGGTCCTCCGGCGGCTGCGGATGCAGCATCTGCTCGAACACCGGGCCGGCGGGGATCGGCCGGTCGAAGACGTCGATCAGGTTGCGCAGGCCCACGACGTAGCGGTGGCCCTCGATCAGGTTGCGGGCCGGCCGGATGATCACGGCCTGGCGTAGCGGGTCGGTGGCGCGCTGGTCCTGCTCGACCCAGTACGGGTGGCGCTTGCCGGTCGTCGCGTCGAGCAGCACGACGGGCGCGTCCTCGCGCAACGAGGCGCCGATGTCGGTGATCGGCGCGGCGCCGGTCTTGACGAGGTCGATCCCGGGCACCCGCGCGATCACCATCGAGCCGGGCGAGAAGCCGTCGTTGCGGTTCCACTCGGTCGGGTCGATCGGCACGCCGGAGGCGTTGTGCGGCATCATCTCCGGCGCGAAGTCGACCCGGCGGCCGGTCGGCATGGACTCGTCGGGCACGGTGTAGTAGTCGTTCGGGAACGGCAGCAGGCACACGTCCGGGTCGATCGGGTCGCACTCCGTGGCCGCCCTCGGGTTCGCCGGCGCCGGTGGTGACGCGGCCGTGGCCGCGGGCACCACGCCGAGCGCGACGACGAACATACCGACCAATGCGGGCACCGTCGACCGCTTCATGTGTGGCCTCTCCCCGAATCCGTGAACGAGCCACCGCCGAACGTGGCACACGCCGCGCCGGGCCGCTAGATCCGAAAGGTCTAGGTCCTGGCACACACCCGGACGCCACCCACTGCCGAACGGGGCAACATGTTGGTCCGACCGGACCGCGCCGCGCTGCGCGGCCGGCCCGGGTGTTTGGATTACCGGGACACGAGGAGGTGCGATGCCCAACCTCTTGCTCGGTCCGCTGCTGCGGCACGTGGACACCACCTCGGCGACCGTGTGGGTCGAGACCGACCGTCCGTGCACGGTCGAGGTCGCGGGCCGCTCGGCGCAGACGTTCCAGGTGGCCGGGCACCACTACGCGCTCGTCGTGGTCACCGGCCTGGAGCCCGCCACCTGCACGCCCTACGAGGTCCGGCTGGACGGGGAGAAGGAGTGGCCGCTGCCGGACAGCGACATGCCGCCCAGCCAGATCCGCACGTTCCCGGACGGCGGCGACCCCAGGTTCCTCATGATGTTCGGCTCGTGCCGGATGCCCGAATCCGACGACCCGGCCGAACGGCGCCGCATCGGCCCGGACGCACTCGCCGCGTACGCCTCCCGGATGCACGCCGAGGACGAGCGCGACTGGCCGGACTCGCTGTTCCTCGTCGGCGACCAGGTCTACGCCGACGAGACCACCAAGGCGACCCAGGAGTGGATGAGCCGCCGGCGCAGCCTCGACCAGCCGCCCGGTACCGAGGTGACCGACTTCGAGGAGTACACCCGGCTCTACCACGAGTCCTGGAGCTCGCCGCTGGTCCGCTGGCTGATGTCGACGGTGCCCACGTCGATGATCTTCGACGACCACGACGTGCGCGACGACTGGAACACCTCGCAGACCTGGCGGGACGAGAAGGAGAAGACGAGCTGGTGGCGGACCAGGGAACGCGGCGCGCTCGCCAGCTACTGGATCTACCAGCACATCGGCAACCTCAGCCCCGCCGACCTCGAGGCCGAGGAGATCTACGGCAAGGTCATCGAGCTCGGCCGGGACGGCGACGCCGCGAACATCCTGCACGAGTTCGCCGACCGCGCGCGCCAGGAGACCAACGGGCGCAAGGGAACCCGGTGGAGCTACCGGCGCGACTTCGGCAACGTGCGGCTGCTCGTGATCGACACGCGGTCCGGCCGCATCCTGTCCGGGGGCGCCCGGTCGATGGTCAGCGACGGCGAGTTCGACTGGATCGAGGAGCACGCCGACGGCGACTACGACCACCTGCTGATCGGCTCGTCGCTGCCGTGGCTCATGCCGCACGCGATCAGCCACATCCAGTCGATGAACGAGGTCGCCTGCCGCCGCCCGGGCTGGCGCGGCTGGCTGGCCGAGACGCTGCGGCAGACCGCCGACCTCGAGCACTGGCCGTCGTTCCGCGCGTCGTCGGACCGGCTGGCCAGGCTGATCCTGCGCATCGCGAAGGGCGACGTGGCCACCGTGTGCGTGCTCTCCGGCGACGTGCACCACGTCTACGCCGCGCGCGCCACGTTCCCGGAGCGGGTGCGGGCCGCGGTGTTCCAGCTGACCTGCTCGCCGGTGCACAACCAGGTCCCGGCGCTGATGCGGCCGCTGTTCACGATCGCGTGGTGGCGCCCGGTGGCCGCGATCTGGCGCTGGCTGGCGCACCGCTCGCCGCACATCGACCCCATGCCGGTCGAGTGGACCAAGGTGTCCGGCCCGTACTACGGCAACGCGATAGCGACCCTGCGCACCACGGGCCGCAGCGCGGAGGTGGTGGTGGAGCGTGCGGAGGCCACCGCCGACGGCCCACCCCGGCTGACGCCGGTGACGACCGTGCCGCTGACGGACGACTGACGCGCCAGGAAGGACGCCTTCCAGACGTTGAACGCCAGCATGGCGTCCTTCCTGGCGGTACTCCGTTCGGCCTACATCGGTGGTGGCTTCTCGAACACAGTTGATCACGTTACGTTGCAATCTCATGGAGCGACGGAGCTTTCTCAAGGTCTCGGTGGCCGGCGCCGCGGCGGCGGCCTTCGGCGGAGCGTCCTGGTCCAACGCCTTCTCGGCGAACGCCGCTCCTGGTGACGGGCCCTACGGACCGCTGCTCCCGGCCGACGGGAACGGCCTGGCGCTTCCGCATGGCTTCACCGGACGGGTCATCGCACGCAGCCTCGAGACGGTGGCCGACACCAGCTACCGCTGGCACATGGCACCGGACGGCGGCGCGTGCTTCGCCGACGGGGACGGCTGGATCTACGTGTCCAACAGCGAGGTGCCGTTCATCGGCGGCGCCGGCGCGGTCCGGTTCGGCCCCGATGGGTCCATTGTGGACGCGTACCGCATTCTCGACGGCACCGACGTGAACTGCGCCGGCGGCAAGACCCCGTGGAACACGTGGCTGTCCTGCGAGGAGGTCGACAAGGGCGAGGTCTACGAGACCGACCCGTTCGGCGTCAACGACGCGATCGTGCGGCCGGCCATGGGCCGGTTCAAGCACGAGGCGTGTGCGGTCGACCCCGACCGGCAGGTGATCTACCTGACCGAGGACGTCGGGGACGGCGGCTTCTACCGGTTCACCCCGGCGACGTGGCCGGCCCTCTCCGCCGGCACGCTGGAGATCATGGTGGGCCCGGCGGACCAGACGAGCGGCGCGGTCACCTGGGCGCAGGTGCCCGACCCGTCGGCCGACGACGAGGACACCCGCCACCAGGTCGAGGGCTCGAAGCCGTTCGACGGCGGGGAGGGCTGCTTCTACGCGAACGGCACCTGCTGGTTCACGACCAAGGGCGACAACCGGGTGTGGGCCTACGACGCCGCCGCGAGCACGATCAGCCTGACCTACGACGACGACACCCCGCTGTCCGGAGTGGACAACGTGACGGGTGCGTCGAGTGGCGACCTGTTCGTCGCCGAGGACGGCGACAACATGGAGATCTGCGTCATCACGCCGGACGGCGTGGTGGCGCCGTTCGTGCGGGTGGAGGGCCACGACGAGTCGGAGATCACCGGCCCGGCGTTCAGCCCGGACGGCACGCGGCTGTACTTCTCCTCCCAGCGCGGCACCGGCGGCGAGGTGATCAGTCCCGGCATGACGTTCGAGGTGACCGGCCCGTTCCGGAGCTGACTCCTATTCCGGCGGCGTACCGATCGCCTCGATGACGCCGTCGATCTCCTCCGCGAGGCTGACGTCCGACGCCGTGACGCCGCCCGCGGAGTGGGTCGAGCAGCGGAACGTGAGCGTCCGCCAGCGGATGTCGATGTCCGGGTGGTGGTTGTCGTTCTCGGCGATCTCGGCCACCCGGTTCACCACCTGGATCGCCTGTGGAAAGCTCGCCAGCTCGACCGTGCGCGTGAACGCCCCGTCGTCCATGCGCCAGCCGTTGAGGCGGCCGAGGGCCTTTCCCTTGTCTTCGTCACTGAGCAGCTCGGGCATGTGTACATGGTGACGCCTGGCGGCCGGGGACGCACCGGTAGGCTGGACCCGTCCCACGGGAGTCCGGTGCCGCCGGGCTGAGAGGAGGGCGCGAAGCCCTCGACCGTCGAACCTGATCCGGGTCATGCCGGCGCAGGGAGGAGGCTCGACATGCGAAAGATCCCCGTCGCCCTGGTGGCGGTCGCGCTGACGGCGACCGGTTGCACGCTCGGCGACGACTCCGGTTCCGACTCCGGTGCGGAGAACGGCACGAGCGTCGTACTAGTCACGCACGACTCGTTCGCGGCCCCGCAGGAGCTGCTCGACGAGTTCGCGAAGGACTCGGGCATCACGATCGACGTGCGGAAGGTCGGTGACGCGGGCGCGCTGACCAACCAGCTGGTGCTCACGAAGGACGAGCCCATCGGCGACCTCGCGTACGGCGTGGACAACACGTTCGCGTCCCGCGCGCTCGACGAGGACGTGTTCGCCGCGTACCGCGCCCCCGACGCGGAGAAGGGCCCGCAGCGTTACCAGATCGACGACTCCGGCCGGCTGACCGCGGTCGACGTCGGCGACGTGTGCGTCAACATCGACCCGGCGGCGTTCGCCGCGAAGGGCCTGCCGGAGCCGAAAACCTACGCCGACCTGACCAGGAGCGAGTACCGCGACATGCTCGTGGTCTCCGACCCGGCCACGTCCTCGCCGGGCCTGGCCTTCCTGCTGGGCACGATCGCCGAGCTCGGCGACGGCTGGCGGGAGTACTGGGTGGCACTCAAGGGCGTCGGCATGAAGGTGGTCAGCGGCTGGGAGGAGGCCTACACCCAGGAGTTCTCCGGCTCGTCCGGGCAGGGCCCGCGCCCGATCGTGGTGTCCTACGCGTCCTCGCCGTCCGCGGAGATCGGCGACGACGGCAAGCCGCGGACGAAGGCGCTGCTCGACACCTGCTTCCGCCAGGTCGAGTACGCCGGCGTGCTGGCGGGCGCGAAGGACGCCGACTCGGCGAAGAAGGTGCTGGACTTCCTGCTCTCCGAGAAGTTCCAGGCCGCGGTGCCCGAGCAGATGTACGTCTACCCCGCGCGCGAGGGCGTCCAGCTGCCGGAGGCGTGGCAGCGGGCGGCCCCGCAGCCGGAGGCGGCCGCGACCCTGCCGCCGGCCGAGATCCAGCAGAACCGGGAGCGGTGGATCGACGAGTGGCGCACGCTCGTCCAGGGCTAGTGCGGTGGCCGGGAACACTGGCGGGCCCACCGGCGGATCCAGGTTTCCGCTGGCAAGGCGCCGACTCGGCCGCGTACTGGGTGTACTCGGCCGGATCGGCAACGCCGCCGGGCCGAAGCTGGGCCGTCGAGAGGCTCGGCGAGCGTTTCCGGCCACCGCACTGGCGCCCGAAGCGGGTCGACGGGCGGCACGATCCCGCCCGGGGCTGGCTCCCGCGCTGGTCGCACTGGTACCGCTGGGTTTCCTCGCGGTGTTCTTCGTGTGGCCGGTGGCGGCGATCCTTCGGCTCGGCCTGGGCGAGGGCGGTGTGCTCTCGGTCCTGGCGCGGGCCGACACGTGGCAGCTGGTCGCGTTCACCGTCGGGCAGGCGGCCGCGTCGACCGCGGTGGCGCTGGTCGCCGGGCTGCCGGTGGCGTTCCTGCTGGCCCGGACCTCGTTGCCGGGCCTGGGTTTCGTGCGCGTCGTGATCCTGGTGCCGTTCGTGCTGCCGACGGTCGTGGTGGGCCTGGCGTTCCGCACGCTGCTGCCGGACGGCGAGGTGGCCGCGATCGTGCTGGCGAACAGCTTCTTCAACGTCGCGGTGGTCGCGCGGACGGTCGCCGGGCTCTGGTCGCATCTTGACCGGCGCGTGTCCGACGCGGCGCGGTCGCTGGGCGCGTCGCCGTTGCGGGCGTTCACGTCGGTCACCCTGCCCGCGCTGGCACCGGCGATCGGTTCGGCCGCGGCGGTCGTCTTCCTGTTCTGCGCCACCAGTTTCGGGGTGGTGCTGATCCTGGGCGGGGCACGGTTGCGGACGCTGGAGACGGAGATCTACCTGCGGACGGTGGAGCTGCTGGACCTGTCCGGCGCGGCGGCGCTCTCGCTGCTGCAGCTGCTGGCCGTGGTGGCCGCGCTGACCGTCGGGGCGATCGCCCGGCGCCGCCGGGAGACCGCGCTGCGCCTGCGCGCCCCGGCGGCGGTGGCCCGCCAGCCGGCCGGCACGGAATGGGCCGTCGTCGGGTGCGCGCTCGTGGTGCTCGCGTTGCTGCTGCTGCCGATCGTCGTGCTGGTGGCCCGCTCCCTGTCCGGTGGGCTGGCGGGCTACCGGGCGTTGACCGGCACCGGGTACGCGGGGTCGCTACAGCTGTCCGGAGTGGACGCCGCGCTGAACTCGGTGCGCGCCGCGACCGACGCGACCCTGCTCGCGGTCACCCTCGGCACGATGGCGAGCGCGGTGCTGGTGTCGCTGTCCCGGAGCCGGGTACGGCACGGCGTCGTGGAGGCGATGGACACCGCGTTGATGCTGCCGCTGGGCGTGTCCGCGGTGACGGTCGGCTTCGGTTACCTGGTGACGCTGGACGCGTTGCCGGGCGACCTGCGGACGTCGGCCGCGCTGGTGCCGCTGGCGCAGGCGCTGGTGGTGACACCGCTGGTGATCCGGCTGCTGTTGCCGGTGCTGCGCTCGATCGACTCGCGCCTGCGGCAGGCGGCGGCGTCGCTGGGCGCGTCGCCGTGGCGGGTGTGGCGGGAGGTCGACGTGCCGCTCGCGGGCCGGTCGCTGCTGACCGCGTTCGCCTTCGGCTACGTGGTGGCGCTGGGCGAGTTCGGCGCGACGAGCTTCCTGGCGCGCCCGGACACGGCGACACTGCCGGTCGCGATCGTGCGGCTGCTGTCCCGGCCGGGCGAGCTGAACAACCAGATGGCGTACGCGGCGTGCACGTCGCTGATCCTGGTGACGGTCGCCGCGGTGGCGGTCGTCGAGTCGGTGCGGGTGCCGGGCCGCGCGCCGGTCGGGGAGTTCTGATGAGCGGAGCTTGCGCAGCGAACCACTCAACAGCGAGCGGAGCTTGCGCAGCGAACCATCAAGCACAGGGCGAGCGGGAGCGGTTCTTCGCCGAGGCCAACGGCGGCTTCGAGGTCGATCGCGATGACCGGCCCGCTGTCGCCGGGCCGTCGCACAGCTTTCTGCTCAGCGTCCTCGACGCGGGCGGCGGCGAGTTGCTCGGCGGCGTCAGCTGGCACGCGGTCGACTACGGTGGCACGCTCGGCTGCCAGGCATGGAACATCGGGATCGGTCTCGTGCCCGCGGCGCGGGGACGCGGGGTTGGCGCGCTCGCGCAGCGGTTGCTGGTGGAGCATCTGTTCGCCGTCACCGAGGTTGACCGGATCGAGGCCGGCACCGATGTCGCGAACGTCGCCGAGCAGAAAGCGTTGGAGAAGGCCGGTTTCCGGCGCGAGGGCCTGCTGCGCGGCGCCCAGCTGCGTGGCGGTGCGCGGCGGGATCTGGTCCACTATGGACTCCTCCGCGCCGACCTGGTGACCACCGACGAGGAGCGGCGGACGCACCGAGCCCGCGAGGGGGCGTCGTGAGCCTGACGGTGCACGAGCTGACCGTCCGCTACGGCGACCTCGCCGCGGTGTCCGAGGTGGACCTGGCGGTGGCGGACGGTTCCGTGGTCGCGTTGCTCGGGCCGTCCGGGTGCGGCAAGTCGACGTTGCTGCGGGCCGTCGCGGGCCTGGAGCCGTCCGTCGCCGGGCGGGTGTGCTGGAACGGCGCGGACCTGGCCGGGGTGCCGGTGCACCGCCGCGAGTTCGGCCTGGTGTTCCAGGACGGCCAGCTGTTCCCACACCGGAACGTGGCGGGCAATGTGGCGTTCGGGCTGCGCATGCGCCGGGTGGACAGGTCGGCCCAGCGGGCACGGGTGGCGGAGCTGCTCGACCTGGTGGGGCTGGCCGGCTACGAGGCGCGCAGGTCGACCGAGCTCTCCGGCGGTGAGCAGCAACGGGTGGCGCTGGCGCGCGCCCTGGCGCCCCGGCCCCGGCTGTTGCTGTTGGACGAGCCGCTGTCCGCGCTGGACCGTGCGCTGCGCGAGCAGCTGGCCATCGACCTGGCGCGGGTGCTCACGGGCACCACGGCCCTGGTGGTCACCCACGACCACGACGAGGCGTTCACCCTGGCCGACCGGGTGGCGGTGATGCGCGCCGGCCGGATCGTCCAGACCGGCCCGCCCGCGGAGGTGTGGCGGGAGCCGGCCGACGAGGAGACCGCCCGGTTCCTGGGCTGCGGCGTGCTGGTTCCCGCGACAGTCCACAATGGAGTAGCCAGCTGCGAGCTCGGCGAGGTGGCCCTCCCGTGGGCGCCGCCCGGCGAGGCGCTGCTCGGCCTGCGCCCCACGGCCCTGCGGCCAGCGAAGACCGGTGTGAAGGGCGAGGTGATGCAGCGCGTCCACCGGCGCGACCACGTCCGCCTGCGGGTCCGCCTGGCGGATGGTCGCGAGGTGGACGCCGTGGCCGGGGTCCTGGACACGGACGACACGGTCACCCTCGCCCTGGATCCCGACGGCGTGGCACTCGTCAGCCGTCGCGGGTGACCATGCGGGCGAGTGCCAGGGAGTAGCCGATCACCAGGTAGCAAGCCGCCCGCAGCACGCCGTCGGTGATCGCGTCGGTGGGCATCGGGTCCCGGGCCACGTCGACGAGTTCGGGCCAACCGGTGGTGATCAGCACGGGATGCAGCCAGTCCAGCGACGAGATCGCCCCGAGCACGTGGAAGACGATCACCCCACCGAGCGTCACCGACAGCACGACGAGCGGATGGTCGGTGGCGGCCGAGATCGCGAGAGCGACCGCCGCCACCGCCCACACCTGGACTGTCACCAGCACGGTGAGCAGGGCGAGGCGCCCGACCGACTGTCCGAACGGCAACGTGGAGCCGGACATCGTGAGCATGCTGTCGCCGCCGAGGATCACTATCCCCGCGATGGCCCCGACCACCGCCATGATCGTGACCGTCACCAGGCACAGGACGGCGATGCCGAACGCCTTCACCGCGAGCAGCCGGGGACGCCCGATCGGGGCGAGCAGCAGGTTGCGCAGCCCGCCGGCCGCCGCCTCTCCGGAGATCGCGTCGGCGGACCACATCGTGCCGACCAGCGGGAGGAGCATGTTCATCGACAGCAGCAGCACGAGGACGGACAGGATCAACCCGTTGTCGGCCACGATGGCCGCGATCCCCCCGATGCTCTGGTTCGGCGCGTTCGTGGGTGCCGTCGTCGCCAGCGAGACCCCGATCCCCGCGATGATCGGCACGACCGCCGCCATCCCCAGCGCGATCATCGTGCGCGGGCGCCGCAACATGAACCGCAGCTCCGCCCGCAGCAACCGCATGATGGGCGCCTTGGTCCTGGTGGTGACCCGCATGGCGGCAACGGCCGTGGTCATGACGTGGCCTTGTCGGGAGCCAGCTCCTGAGTGGCCACATGGGACAGCCCTGCCTCGGGGGACTCGGCCTCCGTCAGGCGGGCGAACAGATCCTCCAGGCCGGTGCGCTGGCGGCTGACCTCGTGTACCGCCACACCGGCCCGGACCAGCGTGGCCACCACCTCCGGCGCGGTCGTCGCCGTCAGGTCGACCCGGACGCCGTCGGGGGTGGCCCGGGCCGGCATCCGGTTGTCACGAAGGGCGTTGACCGCGACTTCGGTGTCCGGAGTGGACACCAGCAGACCGGAGTTGCCCGCCTCGAGCAGCTCGGCCAGCTCGCCCTGCGCCACCACCGAACCTTCGTGCAGGACGGCGACGTGCGTGCACGTGGCCTCCACCTCGGCCAGCAGATGCGACGACACCAGCACGGTGGTGCCGGCCGCGTGCAGGTCGGCGATCACCGCGCGCACCTCGCGGGTACCCGCCGGGTCGAGGCCGTTGGTCGGCTCGTCCAGCACCACCAGCTTGCGGGGCAGCAGCAACGCCGCGGCGAGCCCCAGGCGCTGCTTCATGCCCATCGAGTAGCCGCGGTAGCGCCGCCCGGCCGCCGCGGACAGGCCGACGCGCTCCAGCGCCTCACCGACCGCACGCGGGATGGCCGCGGTGGCGAGGTGCGGTTCCGCGGCCGCGCACCGCATCAGGTTCTCCCGCCCCGACAGGAACGGGTGGAAGCCCGGCCCCTCGACCAGCGCGCCCACTTCCGGCAGCGCGTAGCCCAGGCTCTCCGGCAGCACGTGACCGAGCAGCTCGACCGACCCCTCGGTCGGCGTGACCAGGCCGAGCATCATCCGGATCGTCGTGGTCTTGCCGGACCCGTTGGGCCCGAGCATGCCCAGCACCGACCCGACCGGCACGTCGAGATCGACGTGGTCGACCGCCACCGTCCGGCCGTAGACCTTGCGCAGGTTGCGGGTCCGGGCGGCCAGACGGGCGGGAGCTCCCGCGGCCGGGGCCGCGGGAGCCTCCTCCTCCCCGATCACCATGCCGGTCACGGTAGTCACTTGCCGAGCGCCTGGGTGAGCACCTGCTCCGGCACCGCTCCGATGGCCACCCGGCCGTCCTCGGTGATCAGCGCGGTACCGACCTTCGAGCTGATGACCCAGCCGGTGCCGAAGTCGCCTTGCACCTCCTTGCCGAAGCTGCCGAGCATGTCCATCACGCCACGCTCACCCTCGCCGCCCGGCATGCTCAGCGCCTCCTCCGGCAGCGTGCCGGTGAGCACGGTGTCCCAGCCCCGGCCGACCGTGTCCAGGTCCAGCTGGGACAGCAGCTCGTCCGGCGACTTGCCCTCGACCCGCTCGCCCGGCTTCTGCTCGGTCACCGTGGCGCCTTCGGGCGGGGTGAACTTGAACAGGCTCGCGTCCTGCGGGCCGTCGCTGAACTCGGTGAAGCCGACCTTCAGCGCCGGGTCGGCCTGGCCGTTGGCGAGCACCTCCAGCTGCAGGGGCACCCGGGTCTCGGAGTCGACCGACACGCGGATCTCCCGCAGCAGCGTGCGCTCGGTCGGCTTGGGCGCCAGCACCAGCTGGTACACGGGCCGGTCGGCGACTCGGGCCGTGCCGTCCACGTCGACCGTGCTGTCCGCCTGCATGGCGTTCACCAGGTCACGGGCGGCGGTCGCGGGATCGGCGAGCTTGCCCTCGATCGGCGTCTTCATCTCGTGGTCGGCCCCGTGCGGCACCTTGACGACGGTGCGGTCCGCGGAGTCCCACACCCACACGGTCGTCCCGTCGTCGATGACCGTGGTCTCGCTGCCCCGGGACGGAACCGAGATCCGGCCGCGGCCCTCGCCGTCGGTGTAGACCCGGATCTGGTCGCCGCCGCCCATGGATCCCGGCATGCCCGGGATGGGCAGTCCGAGGTTGTTCTCCATCTCGACCGAACCGCCCAGGGCCGGCACGTCGGTGCTCAGCACCGACTCGACCAGCTGGTCGGCACTGATCGGCGGTAACGCCGGCGGGGCCTCCCCCGCACCCGCCGGCGAAGCCAGCAACACCAGGCCGGCCACGCCCGCGGCGGTACCCACCGCCGCGAACGACAGCGCGGTCTTCTTGGAATTCATCGCGCACCCCTCATGTCAGCTCCCGGATTTCGTTCCTGTGACATAGAGGTTGCACCAGTGCGACTGAGATGACGCTGAGAGTGACCGCGCGAGCTGAGAGTTGACTGAGAGCATCCGCGTTTTGTCGGTGGCGCGGGGCATGCTGGGCACCATGAAACCGCGTGTGCTGGTGGTGGACGACGAACTCGGGGTGCGGCGAGCGCTGCAACGCGGCCTCGCCGCCGAGGGCATGGAGGTCGTCGTCGCCGCGGACGGGCCCGGTGCGCTGGACATCGCGCGAACCGGGGCCTTCGACGTGATCCTGCTCGACATCATGTTGCCGGGCCTGTCCGGCTACCGGGTGCTGCAGCAGTTACGCGCGGAAGGCGTGACCACACCGGTGTTGCTGGTGTCGGCCAAGGACGGCGAGATCGACCAGGCCGACGGCCTCGACCTGGGTGCCGACGGCTACCTGGTGAAGCCGTTCTCCTTCGTCGTGCTGGTCGCGCAGGTGCGCGCGGTGCTGCGCCGGGGCGCCGGGGACGGGTCCGACCGGCGGCTGCGGATCGGCGAGCTGGTCGTGGACCGGGCGATCCGGGAGGTGCGGTTCGGCGGCGCGCCGGTGCCCCTGTCGCCACGCGAGTTCGCGGTGCTCGAGGTGCTCGTGGGCCGGGCGGGCACGGTCGTCACCAAGGACCAGCTCTTACGCACGGTCTGGGGCGACGAGCTCGCGGCCACGCGCAACGCGGTGGAGGTCTACGTGGGCTACCTACGCCGCAAGTTGGACGCCGCGGGCGCGGGTGGGATCGTGCGTACCGTGCGAGGACACGGATACATGGCGTCGAGCGGCGAGCTGGACGCGGTACTGGAACTCGGGCGCGGCCGTTGAGCGGTGCCCTGGGGCGGATCGTCGGGCGGTTGTGGCTGCGGCGGACGCTGCGGTTCCGGATCACCAGCGTCGCGACCGTGGTCACCCTGGTGGTACTGCTGCTGCTCGCCGTGCAGACCAGCCGGCTGATCGGGCCGCTGCTGGTGAGCTCGGCCGACGCGCAGCTGCAGACCATCCTGGACGCCGCGGTGAACCGGGTCCGGGACGGAGCGCCGCCGGCCGACTCGCCCGTCGGGGTGCGGGTTCGGGTGCTGGACACCGCGGGCGCACCGGTCGACGGCGTCGCGGCCGCGCCGCTGGGCCCGGAGGACGTCCGCACGCTGAAGGCCGGCACTCCCGTGCTGCGGCTTCAGGACGATCCCCCGCTGCGCTGGCTGGGCACGGTGGCCACCGCGCCGGACGGCGCGCAGCGCCTCGTGGTCGTCGGCACGACGCTGACCGGGTACTTCGCCGCGCAGGCCCGCGCGCTCGACTGGCTGGTGGGCGCGGCGCTGCTCGGCGCGGCGGCCGTCGGCCTCGCGACCTGGTTCGCGGTGCGCTCGTCGCTGCGCCCGGTGGAGCGGCTGCGCAGTGCCGCCACGCGGCTGCCGGCCGGGCGCCGGCTGCCGCTGCCGAGCGCGCACGACGAGCTGCGGTCCCTGGCGGCCGCGCTCAACGGTCTGCTGGCCCGCCGCGACGAGGCGAGCGAGCGGCTGCGCCGGTTCACCGGGGACGCGGCGCACGAGCTGCGCTCGCCGGTGGCGTCGATCCGGATCCAGGCCGAGGTGGCGGTGGCGAACCCGGACCCGGACCTGGCGCACGAGGTGCTGGCGGAGGTGGTGCACGAGTCCGAGCGACTGTCCTCTTTGGTCGAAGGGTTGCTGACGCTGGCGCGGTCGGACGCGGGCGAGCTGCCCGAGGCCGAGCCGGTCGACGTGGTCACCGCCGCCCGCGCGGCGATGGACCGGCTGGCCGACGGCGGACCGGTGGTGTCGATGAGCGCGCCGAGCGGTCCGTGCTGGGTCTCGGCCGCGCCGGCGGAGGTCGACCTGGTGCTGGACAACCTCCTGCGCAACGCCACCCGGCACGCGCGAGCCAAGGTCACCGTGACGGTGCTGGCGCGCGTGAAGTCGGTCTGGTTGGTCGTGGACGACGACGGGCACGGCGTCGCCGAGGAGCACCGCGCGCGGGTGTTCGACCGCTTCTACCGCGTACAGGACGACCGCGCACGCACGTCGGGCGGCGCGGGCCTCGGCCTGGCCCTGGTGGCGGAGGTCGTCCGCCGTCGCGGCGGCACGGTCGAGGTCGGCGAGTCCCCCGAGGGCGGCGCACGCTTCCAGGTGCGCTGGCGAGAACTACAGACATGAAGCTGCTGCGCACCACGACTCTCGTCGACACGCCACCGCGCGTCGTGTCGGCGGCGCTGACCGAACGGGCCCTGTTCGGTGGCGACGGCGTGCTCGCGCCCGGCGACGAGCTGGTCCTCACCGGCAGCCGGTTCCGGGTCGCGGACCTCACCGTGTGCGGCCTGCGGCTCGTGCCGGTCGCCGGACCGCTCCGCGTCGAACTGCTCGTGCGGCTCGCGCCGACCGCCGCGGGGACCCTCGTGACCGCCACGGCCGCGTCCCGCACGGCACTGCTCGGCATGGCGTTACGCCGGCCGCTCCTCACGTTGCTCACGTCCACTGTGGACGGCATCCGTAGCCGGGCCGGCACGCTCGCCGGCGCGGCGGTCGTGGTAGGCGCCGCGATCGTGCGCGAGCGCGCGGTGCTCGCCCAGCAGCGGGCGTACCCGGCCACCGCGGCCGGCCGCTGGGAGCTGCCGGGTGGCCGGGTCGAGCCGACCGAGTCCGATGTGGACGCCGTGCGCCGGGAGTGCGCCGAGGAGCTCGGCGTGGACGTCCGGGTCGGCGATCCGGTCGGCCCGGACGTGGCCCTGGGCAAGGACATTCTGCTGCGCGTGTACCGCGCCGAGCTGGCCGAGCCCGGCGCGGTACCGCACCCGTACGATCACCAGGCGCTGCGCTGGCTGACCGCCGGCCGGCTCGGCGGCGTCGACTGGCTGCCGGCTGACCGGGTGCTGCTCGCGGCGCTGCGCCGGTTGTTAGCCGACACCGGCTAGCCGCCGCGCGGTGGCCAGCCGGTGTGCGCTGCGCTCGGCGGCGAGCTCCGCGCCGCGAGCGCGGATCCGGTCCAGCTCCACGCCGTCGTCGAGGAGCTCCTTGGTGCGCTCGCGTACCGGCCGCAGCTCCTCGATCACCGCCTCGGCGACCGCCTCCTTGAGCTCGGCGTACGAGCTGTACTCGGCGGGGACGTCACGCGCCGGCTTCCCCGTGCACGCGGCCAGGATCTCCAGCAGGTTCGCGAGCCCCGGCTGCTCGTCGGGGCGGAACTCCAGCCGGCCGAGCCCGTCGGTCACGGCACGTTTGATCTTGCGCCGCAACAGGTCCGGCTCGTCCATGACGTACAGCACGCCGACCGCGTCGCGCGCCGACTTGTCCATCTTGCGCGCCGGGTTGGCGAGGTCCCGCACCCGTGCGGCGGCCGGTGGCGTCACGGCCGCCGGCACGACGAACGCCTCGCCGAAGGTGCCGTTGAACCGTCTCGCCAGGGTCCGCGCCAGCTCGACGTGCTGAGCCTGGTCGTCGCCGACGGGGACCTCGTCGGCACCCTGCAGCAGGATGTCGGCGGCCATGAGCACCGGGTAGGTGAACAGGCCGACCCGCACCGGCGTGGCCTCGAGCTCACGCCGGGCGCTCTTCTCCTTGAACTGCGTCATGCGCGCCGCCTCACCGAACGAGCACGTGCACTCGAGGATCCAGGTCAGCGTGCCCAGCTGCGGTAACAGGTCGGACTGCACGAACACCTGATCTGCCTCGATCCCTGCGGCCACGAGCGTCGCGAGCAGCTCCCGGGCGCGGACACGCAGGCGTTGTGGGTGGTACGCGCTGGTCATGCCGTGCAGATCGCTGACGAAGTACAGGTCCCCGGGGCCGCCCTCCCGCGCCCAGCGGCGGATGGCGCCGAGGTGGTTGCCCAGGGTCGCGTGGCCTGAGGGCGTGATTCCGGAGAAGCGGATCATGGTGGCACTCCTTCGCGGTGTCGCCCGCGTGACCGGAGGGCCTGCATGACGAAGGCCGCCCGGGACGGGCGGCCTGTGGATATCAATGCATGCGTCACAGCCGCCGGTCGGCGGCCCACCACCTGGTGTCGAGGGAACGCATGAGACACAATGCTACCGGCTGATCCTCGCCACGAGAACCCATCGTGCGTCTCGAGCCGACTCCGTGGGCGGACACTCCTATGAGGACAGTTCATCGGGCCCCGATTCGGTGCGGCATGGGCGTTTCCCGGACGGCGGATCAATGACGCGCGTGGCCTCCGGCCCCCCGAGATCCAGCCTAGCGATGGCCACCGACGATTCCGGCCGCGGCGGGCGGACCTGTGGACAACGCGCCACGCGGCGGCCTCCGGCCCCCCGGAACCAGCGTAACGAGAGGGACCGACGTTTTCGGGCGGTGCGGGGTGAGGCTGTGGACAACGTGCCGGGGAGCCCCCGATTTCCAGACTACGGGGGCGTACGGACGATTCCAGGCGGTGTCGATCCTGGCTGTGGACGGGCGCGGTCAGGCGGCCTTCTTGAAGTCGGCCTTCGCCTTCTTCAGGGCGCGGACCGGGCAGCGCTTGCACCGCGAGGAGGACCGGCAGCACTTCTTCTTGACCTTGCCGGCCTTCATCAGCTTGCGCACGGTGTCCGCCGGGGACTTGGCGCCGTGCTTGTTGCCCACACTCACTCCATCGGACTCGAGGACAGTTTAGGTTAGGCTAATCTTCAACCTGCGCGCCAGGCCTGGCGGCTATCCTGTAGTGGCGCCGCGCCCACCCGTCCGCGCGCAGCCCAACGACGCCACACCATGAACCAGGAGCACACGCGCGTGCCTGCCACCGATATCGCGGCGCCTGCGATCGCCAGGACCGACCTCCGCAACGTCGCGATCGTCGCGCACGTCGACCACGGGAAGACCACGCTGGTCGACGCGATGCTCCGCCAGTCGGGGGCCTTCTCCGCCCGCGCCGAACCGGTGGACCGCGTGATGGACTCCGGCGAGCTCGAGCGCGAGAAGGGCATCACGATCCTCGCCAAGAACACCGCCGTGCGCCGCGAGACGCCGGACGGCCCGGTCACCATCAACGTGATCGACACCCCGGGCCACGCGGACTTCGGCGGCGAGGTGGAACGCGGCCTGTCGATGGTCGACGGCGTCCTGCTCCTCGTCGACGCCAGCGAGGGGCCGCTGCCGCAAACCCGCTTCGTCCTGCGCAAGACGCTCGCCGCCGGGCTGCCGGTCGTCCTCGTCGTCAACAAGGTCGACCGGGCCGACGCGCGCATCGAGGAGGTCGTCGCCGAGACCCACGACCTGCTGCTCGACCTCGCCACCGAGCTGGACGAGATCGACGCGAGCATCCTCGACCTGCCCGTCATCTACGCCTCGGCCCGCGCCGGCCGCGCCAGCCTCAAGGCGCCCGCCGACGGCGAGCAGCCGGACAGCGACGACCTCGACCCCCTCTTCGAGACCCTCCTCGACCACGTCCCGCCGCCCGCCGGCGACCCCGAGGCCCCGCTGCGCGCCCTCGTCACCAACCTCGACGCGTCCAGCTTCCTCGGCCGCATCGCGCTCTGCCGAGTCCACGCCGGCACCATCCGCAAGGGCGGGATCGTCGGCTGGTGTCGCGCGGACGGCAGCGTCACCAGCGTCAAGATCACCGAGCTCCTGCTCACCCAGGCCCTCGAACGCGTCCCCGCCACCCGCGCCGAGGCCGGCGACATCGTGGCCATCGCCGGCATCCCCGACATCACCATCGGCGACACACTCGCCGACCCCGACGACCCCCGCCCGCTGCCGCGCATCAGTGTCGACGAGCCCGCAATCTCCGTCACCATCGGCGTCAACACCTCCCCGCTGGCCGGCCGGGGCGGCGGCACCAAGCTCACCGCGCGCCTGCTGCGCAACCGGCTCGACAGCGAGCTGGTCGGCAACGTCTCCGTCCGGGTCCTGCCCACCGAGCGCCCCGACACCTGGGAGGTCCAGGGCCGCGGCGAGCTGGCGCTGGCCATCCTCGTGGAGACCATGCGCCGCGAGGGCTTCGAGCTCACCGTCGGCCGGCCCGAGGTCGTCACCCGCACCGTCGACGGCACCCTCTGCGAGCCGTTCGAGCGGCTCACCGTCGACGCGCCCGAGGAGTACCTCGGCTCGATCACCCAGCTCCTCGCCGCGCGCAAGGGCCGGCTCGAGCACATGGGCGGGCACGGCACCGGCCGAGTAAAGATCGAGTACGTCGTGCCGTCCCGCGGGCTCATCGGCTTCCGCACCGACTTCCTCACCGAGACCCGCGGCACCGGCATCGCCAACGCCATCTTCTCCGGCTACTTCCCGTGGGCCGGCCAGATCCGCGGCCGCCACTCCGGCTCGCTCGTGGCCGACCGGTCCGGCTCGGTCACCAGCTACGCGATGCTCCAGCTCGCCGACCGCGGCACGTTCTTCGTCGAGCCGGGTGCGGAGGTCTACCAGGGGATGGTCGTCGGCGAGAACCCGCGGGCCGAGGACCTCGACGTCAACGTCACCCGGGAGAAGAAGCTGACCAACATCCGCTCCTCCACCGGCGAGGAGCTCGAGCGGCTCGCCCGGCCGCGCAGGCTCGTACTCGAGGAGGCGCTGGAGTTCTGCGCCGCCGACGAGTGCGTCGAGGTGGCACCGAGCGTGGTGCGCATCCGCAAGGTGATCCTGGACAGCGTGCGGCGGGCCCGCGAGCGCGCACGCGCCAAGTCCCGGGACGCCTGAGGGAACCACGGACAGTAGGGATACGTCACGAGATCGGAGGAACCCGGCCGGCCGACCGAGTGTCAGGAGCGTCTGGCAGGGTCACCAGGCACCGGTTGCTCGAGGGGAGGTGGACCGGCGTGGCTCGGCAAACCTCGTGGGGCAGGGCGCTGACGGGGGCGGTGACCGTCGTGGCGCTGGCCGCCTGCACCCCGGCGCCCCGGTACGTCGACACCCCGGTGACCAGCCCCGTTCCCGACCGGGTCGACACCGGCGAGGTCGTGGTCGGCGTCAGCAACATCGCCGGCGGCTACAACCCGCACGACATCGCCGACCAGTCCGCGATCACCACCGCGCTCGCGAACGTCCTGCTGCCCTCGGCTTTCCGGCCCGGCCCGGACGGCGTCCCGCAGCTCGACCGCACGGTGATGACGTCCGCGAGCGTCACCAGTGCCGACCCCTACACCGTCACCTACCGGATCCGCTCCGACACCTCCTGGTCCGACGCCGCGCCCGTGGCCGCCGAGGACTTCGTCTACCTGTGGCAGCAGATCACCGGCAACCCCGGAACCATCGACGCCGCGGGCTACCGGCTCATCTCCGACATCAACGCCCGCGACGCCGGCAAGGTCGTGGAGGTCGTGTTCAGCAAGCCCTACCCCGGATGGCGCACGCTGTTCTCCGGACTGCTGCCCGCGCATCTGCTCAAGGACGCCCCGGGCGGCTGGTCGGGCGCGCTGCAGGGCAACTTCCCCGCCACCGCCGGCCCCTACGCGGTGGACTCGCTGGACACCGACCGCGGCGAGGTCGTGCTCGAGCGCAACGACCGCTACTGGGGTCAGCCCGCCACGCTGGACCGCATCATCCTGCGCCGCGGCGACCAGACCGGCCTCGTCGAGGCGCTGGAGGCCGGCCACGACCAGCTGGCCCTCGCCCGGATCGACTCGATCGGCGCCGACCTGCTGGCCAACCTGCGCCCGGTCGTCACCGCCGAGACCGTGGCACGGCCGACCGTCACCACCCTGGCCCTGCGCCCCGACCGGCCCCAGCTCGCCGACGTCGCCGTCCGCAAGTCGATCATCGCCCTGCTCGACCGGAACGAGCTGATCATCGCCGGCACCGGCGGCGGACCGGCGGCCGCGCTGAAGGCGGACGCGCAGGTGCTCGCGCCCAGCGTGCCGCGCTACCAGCCGACCATCCCGACCGCGCGCGGCGCGGTGACGGCCCTCCGGCCTGACGGCAGGGTCGCGAGCCAGCTGCTCGACCAGGCCGGCTACACCAGGACGGCCGCGGGGTGGAGCCGCGCGGGCGAGCCGCTGAACCTCGTCATCGCCGCGCCCGAGGAGCGGCAGACAGCGCAGCGGATCGCGAACGACGTCGCCCAGCAGCTGACCGCCGCGGGCATCGCCAACGAGGTCATCACCCCGCCGGCGAACGATCTCTACGCCCAGCTCTACGCCGGCGACGCCGAGCAGGATGACGCGCAGACCGGCGAGTCCTTCGACATCGCCGTCATCGGCCAGCCCGCCGGCGGCGACGACGCGACGACTCTCGCCACGAACTTCGGCTGCGTGTCCGGTTTGGCCGACGACCAGCCGGTCGCGGCCAACCCGCTCGGCTTCTGCGACGCCGGCCTCCAGGTGACCATGGACGCGGCCCTCACGGGTGCACTCTCGGTGACCGACGCCGTCGCGGCGGTCGAGCCGGCCCTCTGGGCCGCCGCCGTGTCCATGCCGTTGTTCCAGGAGGCGGATACGCTCGCCGTCCGCCCGGAGGTGTCGGGTGTGTCCATCGGCCCACCGCTCGCTGGTCCGTTCGCCGACGCCGCGACCTGGCGGCGCTCCGCCTCATGATCTTGGATTGCCGCTTCGGCGGACCGGTCCGCGATCATGCGCGAGTCGTGCGAGTGCGGTGTGGACAGTCAACGGAATTGTGCCCGTCGGGCATCAGCGAGTCATCGGCGCCACCGCCGAAAGTATGTTCCCACCTGCCATTTAGTACCGTGCGGTAACCATTGCGTCGCGTGCCGCCACCGGCGTGTCACCCTTTGGTCACGATCGAGCATTAGAGCGTGACGGCAGATGTCGGAGTTCCTACCGTCCTGCAACGGTGCGTCGGCAGATAGCTGTCTACGCGTCACAAGATCACCAGTGGGTGCTGATCAGACACGAGGTCCACGACGACGTGCACTAGTAACGAAGCCGCGAAACGGACGGAGCTTTCCCCGACCCGCCCCCGCGTCGCGGCATATCTCCGCTCCGTGCACGATATGTCACGACAACACAGGGCGCACGCCCGTCAAGTGCGTGCTCGCTCATGGAGGAATCGACTTGATGAGGAACAAAGCAGCGTGGCTACGGGGCGCTGCCGGCCTAGCGGCCGCGACGCTCGTGCTCACGGCCTGCTCCCAGAAGGAGAACACGGGAACAGGGAACGAGGGTGCCGAGCAGCAGCCGTCAGCCGGCTGGGAGGAGACCCAGGTCCCGGAGATCAAGGAAGGCAAGGTCGGCGGCACCTTCCGCCTCGGCATCGTCGAGCCGACCGCGATCGACCCCTACAACGCCCAGGAGTCCGAGGGCATCCTGGTCGCCCAGTACCTGTTCACCGGCCTGGTGCAGGCGGATCCCGACGGTGAGATCCTGCCAGGCGTGGCGGACAAGTGGGAAAGCAATGAAGACTGCAGCGAGTGGACCTTCAATCTGAAGACGGGCACGAAGTTCCACAACGGTGAAGAGGTCACCTCACAGTCGTTCAAGACCGGCTGGGAGCGCGTCGCCGCCAAGGGCTCCGCCTCCGAGGTCGCCTACCACCTCGGCGGCATCCAGGGCTTCGAGGAGATGCAGGCGGGCACCGCGCGCCAGCTCTCCGGTGTGGACGCGTCCGACCCGGCAGTGCTCAAGGTCAAGCTGACCGAGGCGAACTGCGAGTTCTTCATGCGGACGTACCACTCGGTCTTCAGCCCCATACCGAAGGTCGCCGGCAGCCCGCAGAGCAACAAGGCCTTCGTCGACGCACCGATCGGCAACGGACCGTTCATGATGGACGGCAAGTGGCAGCACGACCGGGGCATCAAGCTCAAGCGCTTCGCCGACTACGGCGCCGGTGACCCGGCGTACCTGGAGAACGTCGAGATCACGATCACCGCGAACGGCGCCGACGACGAGTACGCCGGCTACCAGAACGGCACCTTCGACTGGGCCCGGATGCCGACGCCGGTGCTGAGCCAGGCGCGGTCGACGTACCTGTCGAAGGACCAGTGGATCACCCGCAACACCAACGGCCAGAACTACCTGCTGCCGATGGTGACGAAGAAGCCGCTGGACTCGCCGGAGGCCCGCAAGGCGATCTCGCTGGCCATCAACCGCAACGAGATCATCAACAGCGTCTTCCAGGGCTCCCAGACGATAGCGACCTCGTTCGTCCCGCCGGTGTTCCCGGATGCCTTCCAGGACGGCGTCTGCACCGAGTGCCGGTACGACCTCGACGAGGCGAAGCAGCTCGCGAAGGAGGCCGGGCTGACCCCGGGCACCGAGCTGAAGATGCAGTTCAACACCGATGCCGGTCACGACGAGTGGATGGCCGCGGTGAAGGACCAGCTGGAGACCAACCTTGGTCTGAAGATCGACATGACCTCGGTGCCGTTCGTCGACATGCTCGCCAACGAGCAGCAGCCGGATGCCACGGGCCTGTTCCGGGCCGCGTGGGGCGCGGACTACCCGACGCCGGAGAACTTCCTCACGCCGCTGCTGTCGACGGACGCCATCGGTGCCGGCCCCAACGAGCCGACCACCGGTGACAACCAGGGCCGCTACAGCAATCCGGAGTTCGACGACCTGCTGAAGGAGGCGAAGAGCAACCCGGACGAGGCCGAGCGGATCCGTCTCTACCAGGAGGCGGAGAAGATCGCGATCGGTGACGACATGGCGATGATCCCGCTGTGGAACCGCACCCAGCACCGCCTCGCGAACACCGAGGAGTTCATCAACATGAGGATGGACTTCAGCGAGAACCCCGACCTTTCGGTCATCAGCATCAAGTGATGTGACACCAGCCGTGGTGGCCGCGGTCCGTAGCAC
>NZ_JBOHGB010000095.1:0-27471 GCF_050699935.1 Actinophytocola sp. | reverse complement strand
CTGGTTGACACCGCCGGCCTCGAAGCACCTCGCGGCGCCCTGGGTGAGGCTGACGAGGCCGGAGGACACGGCCGAGAGCTGCTCGGCGCGGTCCCTCGGCAGGCCCTGGGACCCGGCGAGCAGCAACCCGTCGGCCGACACGACCACGGCGTGCGCCACACCTGGCACCTGGCGGACGAAATCTGTGATGAGCCACCCGAAGCTTCCGGGCTGATTGGCGGACGGGGTCGTCACTCCTGCTCCTCGTCTTTGCGGCTGTCCTCGGACCCGGACTGGTCACCAGCGTAGGCCTCGATGAGAGCGTGCCGGCCACGCCGAACGCCCTGCTGGAAGCTTGACATGCGGCCACGAACGGCGTCAGCCGAGCGCGGTGGCAAAGGCGGAGCCGCTGGTGTCTCCGCAGCGGTCGCCGCATGACGCGGCGCCGCAGAGCCCGGCACGAGGTGTGCCTTGGGCACCCGCTTCGGCAGACCGGCGGTGGTCTGCGACTCCGGGGTGGTCTCCAGCAACGCCTGTGCGGCGAGCCACCCGTCATCACCCGGAGAGGTCCACGAGGTTTGGTCCGGCTGGGTCGCCCCGGCCGTCTCCTGGGGCGACTGCGTGCCGTTCGCACCGTTCGCCGTCCCGTTCTCGGGGGGCTGGTCGACGGCGGCCGGCTGGCGCCCGGTGGACCCGGTGTCCGCCGCCTCGAACCACTGCGACAGCACGGCCTCGTAGATCGGTAGCCGCTCGGTCGGCGCGTCGACGTTCACGTCGGCGTCCTGCGGACGGCTCGCGCCGAGCGCCGGGTAGCCGCCGGTGTCGGTGGGCTCGGGCGGCGCGGGTAGCGGGTTGCCGAACAGCGCGACCGTGTTCTGGTCCCCGCTCTGATCGGAGTGCCGGCCGTTCTGGGCGGCATCCGGCGGCTCGGCGCTCACCCCGTTCGGGGTGCCCGCGCCGGTCTGGTCGAGCCCGAGGCTGAACGCCGGGTATCCGGCGACCTCCTCCGGCGTGCGGTCCTGGCGGGTCTCCGCGCCGGGCTCACCCAGCGAGCTGCCGTCGGGCCGCAACCGCGGCATGCCGCCGGTGAACGCGCCCGCGATGCCGCTGTTGCGGACGGGCAGGCTGGTCGAGCCCGACACGTCCGTGGTGGCCGCGAGCGAGGACGTCGTCGAGGTCGCCGACATGGACCGGGACGGCGCGCCGATCGCCTGCACCAGCTCGGTCGGCACGTTGATCCGTGCGATCAGACCGCCCTCGATGTCCTCGTTGTCCCGCAGCCGCACGACGATGTTGTGCCGCTTGGCCAGCCGGGCGACCACGTACAGACCCATCCGCCGGGTCACGGCGACGTCCAGGTCGGGCGGGTCGGCAAGGCGGGCGTTGGCCGCATCGATCTCGTTCTCGGACATACCGACGCCCTGGTCGGTGATCTGGATGGCCAGCTCCTTCTTGCGGGTCATGGCCATCCGCACGATGACCTTCTTCTCCGGCTCGGAGAAGAAGGTGGCGTTGTCCAGGAGCTCGGCGATGACGTGCACGAGGTCGGACACCGCGCGGCCCTGGACCGCGACCTCGGGTGCCGAGGCGACCTCGACCCGGGCGTAGTGCTCGACCTCGGACACCGCGGCGCCGACGACCTCGGACGCCGGCACCGGACGGTTGAGCTGGCGGGACAGTCCGGTGCCGGAGAGCACCAGCAGGCTTTCCGAGTTCCGCCGCATCCGGGTGGCCAGGTGGTCGAGCTCGAACAGGCTCGCCAGCTGGTCCGGGTCCTGTTCGTCCTGCTCCAGCCGCTCGATCAGGGACAGCTGGCGTTCGACCAGCGCCTGGGACCGGCGGGACAGGTTGACGAAGATCGAGTTGATGTTGTCACGCAGCAGGGCCTGCTCGGTCGCCATCAGGATCGCCTGCTCCTGGACCGCGTCGAACGAGCGGGCCAGCTGGCCGGTCTCCTCGCGGGTGAACACGGCCACCGGCTCGACCGCGTGCTTCGCGGCCTCGGCCGGGTCCGGATCGGCCAGGATGCGCTGCACCGACGCCGGCAGCCGGCGGTTCGCGACCTCCAGCGCCTCGCGGCGCAGCACCCGCAGCGGCTTGAGCAGCGACCTGGTGACGATGGTCATCAGGGCGAGCGCGACGAGCAGCGCGACCACCACGATCGCCGCGTCGCGCCAGGCGGACGCGGTGGCCGCGTCGGCCAGCGCGGTCGCGTCGTCGCGCAGGTCGTCGAGCAGGTCGGTCTCGACCGCACGCATGTGCTCGAGGGTCGCCGAGCCGTTGTTGGTGAGGGAGGCGACGTTGATCGGGGGCGTCAGCCGGCCGCCCGGCGCCGGGTTCTCCGCGGACGAGATCGCCTGCGCCTTGATCCGCTCCCGGGTGTCGACCTCGGTCCCGGAGACGGTGTCCGAGTACAGGAGCAGCTGTTCCGTGGTCGCGTTCGCGCGGTAGGCGTCCAGCGCGCTCGACGCGCTGGACTGCGCGTCGCGGATGCGTTGCAGGAGGTCGGTGGGGAACTCGCCGCGGGCGGCCGCGATCTGCAGGATCGCGTTCTCCTTGGCGACGTTCTCCTTGCCCTCCGACAGCGCCTGGATGATCGAGCTCTCGCGCAGCAGGTTCCGGTCGGTGACCGCGGTGTTGACCTCACGACCCAGCCGGACGACGGCGTCGAGCACCGCGGAGTACGCCTGGAACGCCGCGGCGTCCGGGTACGCCGCGTACTGGTCCACCGTGCGCCGGATCGAGGCCAGGGCGGACAGCCGCTGCAGGCCGTTGTTGTAGCGGATCTTCGCCGCTGCGTCGTCGGTGTCGAGCGCCTGGGCCGCGTCCTGCGCCGAGCGGACCGCCTGGTCGACGAGGTTGACCTGGGTCTCGAGCTCGGTCTGGGGCGCGTCGCGGCCGCCGGCTATGCGGGCCACCGCGAGCGTGCGTTCCTTCTGCAGCTCGTGGACGACGCTGGTGACGTTGCGGGCCAGGTCCACCTGGCTGATCGTCTGGCGGAACTCCGCGGCGCGGTCCAGGTCGACCTTCGCGCGCAGGCCACCGAGGATCAGGGCGGTCAGCGTCGGTACCACGATGACCGCGATGACCTTGGTACGCAGCCGCCAGTTGCGCATACGCAGGCGGGACCCGCCCCTCATGGCGGTGGCGGGCACTACCGGACGGCCCGGCGCGGGATTCTGGTCAGGCACGGCGGCACCATAGTCGGTGCGGGCGCCGGCGCGAGGTGGGATGTCAGCAGTGTGGTCGGGCACTCCCAGCACTCTCCCTGGTTGTCAAGCCGGTGGCCCGCCAGCTCGAACGGACAAGTACCCCAGCAAGGACGCATTCACATCGGGCGCTCCCAGCGGTGACGCACCCATGCAGCTCCACTCCCCAGCTCCCACTGCCGGGAAGCACGCGCAAGATCATCGGGGCGCGCTCCTTTAACCGCTTCGACAAACCTCTACCTCACTGTGGCCACAGAAGGTAGCGGAGTCTACCCGCTGATGTAAGCCCTCCGGATGGATGGTCACACATCAGGGTAGGAAAAGTCACACGCAGACAACAATTTTTCTCAATCGGTTTAGATGTCTACTCTCACAACCAGGTGACGACGCTTCCTCTCGGTAGCGGTTGACGCGCAAGTGGTAACCATGTGCTGCCCAGATGCACCCGTCGTGGGCGTAGGGGCGGCCGCCCACCACCTTCCGTCCCACGGGGCGCCGTCACCTGGACAGCAGAACGCCAGCACTGATTGTGACGCGGTGAAGACACTCTCTAGAGTGGCGCCCGGTGTACGGGGCACCACCGAATGTTGGCTTCTACCACCCTCACTCACGAGGAGAGGCTCCATGCCCAGAGGCGTCACCGGGAGCGGTTCGCGTTCCCGTCTTCCCATCGTCGCGACCGCGTTGATGCTGGTCACGACTTTGACCAGCTGTGGCCTGCTCGGCTCCGAGGAGGACAACGAGCCGGCACAGAGTGCCAACAGCAAGCTGGAGACAGCAGATCTCAAGGTCTCGATCATGAAGACCACCGACCTCGCGCCCTTCCACCTGGCGATGAAGGAGGGCTACTTCGAGGAGGAGGGTCTCAACATCGAGTTCGTCGACGCGCCCAGCGGCGGCGAGTCGGTGACCAAGCTCGTGAGCGGCGAAGTCGACATCGCCTACGCCAGCTACACGCCGTTCTTCCTGGCCGAGAGCCAGAAGGTGGCCCAGGCCAAGGGCGGGATCAAGATCATCGCGGACGCCTCCTCGGCCGGACCGGGCAGCACGATGGTCGTCGCGACCCCCGATTCCTCGGTGAAGAGCATCAAGGACATGGCCGGCAAGCGCGTCGCCGTCACCGCGACCGGCACCATCTCCGACCTGCTGGTGATGTCCACGCTCAAGACCAACAACGTGGACTACAAGAGCATCAAGTGGAGGCCCACGCCGTTCCCGGCCACCGCTCAGGCGCTCAAGTCCCGCAACGTGGACGCCGCGTTCGTCACCGAGCCGTTCATCCAGGACGCGATGAAGAACGCGGGCGCGCAGCCGATCTTCGACACCGCGGTCGGCCCGACGGCCGACATGCCGACGGCCGGCTGGGGCTCCTCCGGCGACTTCGTCAGCGAGAACCCGAATACCATCGCCGCGTTCCAGCGGGCGATGCAGAGGGGCACCGACCTGGCGCTGTCCGACCGCAGCAAGGTCGAGCCGATGCTCGTCGAGTTCTCCGGCGTCGACGAGGACACCGCGAAGATGGCGACGCTGCTGACGTTCCAGTCGAAGCTGGACGCCACGCGCCTCCAGCGGGTGCCGGACCTGATGCTCGAGTTCGACGTCATCCAGACGCCGATCGACACGACGAAGATGGTCGTGCCCTCGGCGCCCCTCAGCTGACGCGCCCACCGAGACACATTGCGTCCGTTCATCCGGAACCTGATTGGGCTGGCCGGCTTCCTCCTCATCTGGGAGGGAGCCGTCCGGCTCAACCTCATCGAGCGGGTCTTCCTCCCCACGCCCGGCGACGTGCTGGGCCGGCTGGTCGAGCTGCTCGGTGACCAGGGCTTCCTACGCGACGTGATCGCGACCGTGCTCGCCTGGCTCCTCGCCCTGGCCATCGCGGTCGCGGTCGCCGTGCCGGGCGGGTTGCTGCTGGGCAGCCTGCCATGGCTGCGCACCGCCACCCGGGTACTGATCGAGTTCCTGCGTCCGATCCCCCCGGTGGCGCTGATCCCGCTCATCATCCTGATCGTCGGCTCCGGACCCGAGGCGAAGATCTCGCTCTCCTTCTACGCGTCCGTCTGGCCGATCCTGTTCAACATCATCTACGCGCTCGACGACATCGACCCGCTGCTGCTCGACACCGCCCGCTCGTTCGGCAACGGCCGCGCGCGGGTGCTGGCCACGGTCGCACTGCCCCACGTCGCGCCGTTCGCGTTCACCGGACTGCGGCTCTCCGCGGCGATCGCGCTGATCGTGACGGTGTCCACCGAGTACCTCGCCGGCAGCGACGTCGGCGTCGGCGCGTTCATCATCGACACGGCCACCAACATCGGCGCCATGGAACCGGTGCTCGCCGGCACGCTCGTCATCGGCATCATCGGCTACCTGATCAACGAGAGCCTGGAACGGCTGGGCAAGCGGCTGTTCCGGTGGAGCGACACCACCCGCGTGGAGGCGCTCGCATGAAGCGGATCACCGCGTTCGCGCATCGCTGGGCCGTGTTCGCGGTCGGTGTCGTCATCTGGCAGCTCACCACCGCGGCCGCGGCCAACGTCTGGTTCCCCACCCCGGGACAGATCGTGCGGCGCGGCTGGGAGCTGTGGCTCACCGCGCCGTCGGGCGGCTTCGGGCTGTCCGACACGGTGTTCGAGGACATCCTCCCGAGCCTCGGCCGGGTGCTCGGCGGTTGGGCGCTCGCGACCGTGATCGGGGTCGTGCTCGGCACCGCGCTCGGCCGCTCCCGGACCGGCATGCAGTACGTGGGCCCGCTGTTCGCGTTCTTCCGGGCGCTGCCCTCGCCCGCGCTGGTGCCGGTGTTCATCCTGCTCTTCGGCATCGACAGCGGGATGAAGCTGGCGCTGATCGTGTTCGCCGCGGTCTGGCCGATCCTGCTGAACACGGTCGACGGCGTACGCTCGGTCGACTCGGTGAAGACCGACACGGCACGGTCGTTCCGCACGCCGCGCGCGCAGTGGGTGGCGATGGTGGTGCTGCCGGCGGCACTGCCGAAGATCTTCGCCGGGCTGCGGCTCTCGCTAGCCATCTCGATCATCCTGATGGTCGTCTCCGAGATGGTGGGCACCACCAGCGGCATCGGGTACGAGCTGAACTTCGCCCGAACACAGTTCGACTTCACCACGATGTGGGCATGGATCGTCTTGCTTGGCATCATCGGATACGGGCTGAACCTCGCACTGCTCGCCGTCGAGCGCCGAGTACTTCGCTGGCAGCCGACTCGGGCGGCCCTCGCGGCCGCGAACACAGGAGGGTGACATGCCGACCATGCTCGAGGTGCACGACCTTGTGCATCAGTACGGCGCCGGTCCGGACGCGCACACCGCGGTGGCCGAGCTGACGTTCAACGTCGACAAGGACGAGCTCGCGTGCATCGTCGGACCGTCCGGGTGCGGCAAGTCGACCCTGCTGCGCTGCATCGCCGGGTTGATCAAGCCCACCAGCGGCGCCATCATGCTGCACGGCGACCCGGTGCACGGCGTGCCCGACGACCTCGCGGTCGTGTTCCAGGACTACAGCCGCTCGCTGTTTCCGTGGCTGTCGGTGCGCGGCAACGTCGAGTTTCCGTTGCGTACCAGGGTGTCCGGCCGAGGCGCGCGGCGCGCGCGGGCGATGGAGGCCCTGGAGTGGGTCGGGCTCACCGACGCCGCCGGCAAGTACCCGTGGCAGCTCTCCGGCGGCATGCAGCAGCGGGTGTCGATCGCCCGGGCGCTGGCCTCGCAGCCCGCGCTGCTGCTGATGGACGAGCCGTTCGCGTCGGTGGACGCGCAGACCCGCGCCGAGCTGGAGGACCTGCTGCTGCGGATGCGCCGTGAGCACGAGAGCACGGTGCTGCTGGTCACCCACGACATCGACGAGAGCGTGTACCTGGGCGACCGGGTACTGGTCCTGTCCCGCTCCCCCGCGACGATCATGGCCGACCTGACCGTCGACCTGCCCGCGCGGCGCGACCAGATCACCACCCGCGGCTCGTCGCGGTTCGTCGAGCTGCGCACCGAGATCGCCCGCCTGCTGCGGGACAAGGGGGCCGGCCAGACCGACGCCGCACCGGCCGACGCGGTCAAGTCCGGCGAGGAGCTCGCGGCGGAACGGTTCCTCGCGGCGGAGCGGGAGGAGGCCCGCCAGCGGTCGACCCGCTGACACCCCCGCCGGGACCGGCTCAGTACAGCACCGTCGGGTTCGGGTCCACCTGGACGTGCACGACGGTGGGCCGGTCGTCGGCGAGGGCGGCGGTGAGAGCCGGCTTCAGCTCGTGCGGGTACTCGACCCGGCGGGTGCGGCAGCCCATTCCGGTGGCCAGCGCACCGAAGTCGATGCCGCCCAGCTCGACGCCCGGCATCTTGTCACCGGGGCCCGCCAGGATGTCGACGGCCGCGTACTGGCCGTTGTCCAGGATCACGAAGGTCACCGGCAGCTGCTCGCGCGCCGCCGTCCACAGCGCCTGGATGCTGTACATGCTCGACCCGTCGCCGAGCACGGCGACCACCTTGCGGCCCGGCGCGCCGATCGCCGCGCCGACCGCGGCCGGCAGGCCGTAGCCGAGCGTGCCGCCGCCCGTGCTGAGCAGGCCGGTCCGCCGCGCGCGCACCGGCAGGTACTCGCGGCGCACCAGCAGGTGGCTCGGGATCTCCTCGACAAGCAGCGTGTCCGGCGCGAGCTCGTCGGCCATCGTGGCGAAGACCCACTCCGCGGTGATCGGCGTCGACTCGGGCGGGCGCGGGCGGCGCTCCCGGCCCGCCGGGGCCGCACGGTTGGGCTCGGCGATCGAGTCGGTGAGTGCGCGCACCGCGACCCGCACGCCGGAGCGGACGCCGACTCCCGCGCTGGCCCGCGCGAGCACCTGCTCGTCGGCGCTGACCAGGTACAGCGGCGGCAGCGCCAGGTCCGACGAGCCGCGGTAGACGTGGTACACGAACACCGGCGCACCGAGCACCACGACGAGGTCGTGGCGGCGCAGCGCCTCCACGGTGCCGCGCTCCTCGGGCGGCAGGAAGCCCAGGAACAGCGGGTGGTCCTCGGGGAACGAGCTGCGCCACGACATCGGGCTCGCCCACACCCCGGCCCGGGCCAGCTCGGCCAGCTCGACCACGTCCGGGATCGCGCCCTCGGCGTCCACGCCCGGGCCTACCACGAGCACCGGGTCGGCCGCACCGTCCACAGCGGACACGAGCGCCGCCAGCGCCGCCGGGTCCGGGCCGAACCCGGGAACCGGCGGGCGTTCGGGCACCGGCTCGCATGAGGCGTCCCAGTCGTCGGCCGGTACCGACACGAACACCGGTCCCTGCGGCGGCTGCGTCGCGACGTGGTACGCCCGCGCGATCGCGGCCGGCACGTCCTGCGCCCGCGCCGGCTCGGCGGCCCACTTCACGTACGGGCGCGGGAAGAGCGTCGCGTCGAGCGCGCCCAGGAACGGCTCGCCCGGCAGCAGCGGGCGCGCCTGCTGGCCCGCCAGCAGGATCATCGGGGTGTTGTTGCGGTAGGCGGTGACCAGCTGCCCGAGGCCGTGCCCGACGCCGCCCGCGGAGTGCAGGTTCACCAGGGCCGGCCGGCCGCTCGCGTGCGCGTACCCGTCGGCCATCGCGACCACGACCGACTCCTGGAGGCCGAGCACGTAGCGGAAGTCCTCGGGGAAGCCGGTGAGGAAGCCGATCTCCGTCGTGCCGGGGTTGCCGAAGATCGTGGTCAGCCCGTACGAGCGGAGCAGCTCACGGGTCGCCTCGCGGACGGTGGTCAAGACTTGGCTCGGCTGTCGGGCCCCGTCTCATCGAACCCGATGACCGGAGCGACCTCCACACCCAGCGTGCTCGCGCCGATGAACGTGCGGGCGGCCTGGTTGCTCATCGGCATGAAGATGCCCGCCTGCGCGTCGCGCCACATCCGCTCGTACGGCAGCTTCCGCGAGTAGCTCGCGCCGCCCAGCACGTCCACCAGCCGGCGCATCACGAGCGAGGCGTTGTTGCTCGCCACGTACTTCACCAGCGCGCAGCGGGCGATCCCCTCCTGCACGTCGAGCTCGAACAGCCGCCGCGAGCCGACCTCGTCCGCGTGCCGGTAGGTCAGCGCGCGAGCGCTCTCGACGAGGATCTCGCACTCGCCGATGGTGTCCTGCACGAGCGGGTCGGTGCCCTTGCCACGCGCCGCGAGCTGGGTCGCCGTCCAGTCCACGGCGCCGGCCGCGATGCCGGTGTAGACCGCGGCGAACGCGCCCATGGCCCACGACCAGACGGTCTCGAAGACCCGCGCGTCCAGGTGCCCGACCGGCAGCGAGTGCACCACGTCCTCGTCGGCGACGAACACCTCCTCGTAGACGAGGTCGTTGCTCTGCGTGCCGCGCATGCCCATGGTGTCCCACGTCTGGTGCTTGGTGACGCCGGGCGCGTCGAGCGAGACGCGGCACAGCAGCAGCCGCGGGCCGCCCTCGGCCTGCTCGTAGCGCGCGGTCGTGGAGCAGTGCGTGGCCACGACGGTGTTGGTGGCGTAGGCCTTGCGGCCGGTGAGACGGAAGCCGCCGTCGACCTTGACCGCGACGGTCTTCGCGTCGGTCAGGTCGTTGCGCATACCGGGCTCGCTGGTGACCGAGGCCCAGATCAGCTTGTCGGCCGCGGCCAGCCGCAGCAGGTCCTCCAGGCGCGGGTTCTTCGTCTGGCGCCAGACGTTGGCCCACTGGCCGATCGGCGAGACGTGCATCGCGACGGCGAGCGCTGTGGAGCCGTCGCCCATGGCGAGCCGCTCCAGCACCGGTACGAGCTCGGCCAGCGTGACGCCCTGACCGCCCAGCTCGGTGGGCACGGTCAGCTTCAAGAAGCCGGCGGCGCGCAGGTCGTCGTAGTTCTCCACGGGGAAGGTGTTGTCCCGGTCGTGCTCGGGTGCGCGCTCGGCGAAGGTGTCCGCGAGCTTCCCGGCGATGTCGACCAGTTCTTGCTGACGTGGCGTGAGGCAGCGGTTCACCAGATCAAGCTACCGCACGGAAAGAGGGCGGCATCCGGCCGAAACCGGGGGTTCAGCTCGCGGTGCCCTTCGGGGTTTCCCGGCAGAGGGTGAGCTTCGGCTGGGGGTAGGTGATCGCGTTCGCCACGTTCGCCGGACCGCACCGCTGCGGGTCCGCACTGCCCTCGATCACCTTGGTGATCTGGTACTCCGCGCCGCTCGCGCAGTCGGCCCGGACCTGGACCTGCCCGTCCGACTTGAAGCACTCACCCTCTTTGGCGTTGAGCGTCAGGCACAGCAGCAGGTCGCCGCGCCCGGTCTCGGTGTAGGCCAGGTAGTTCTGGTTCGGGCAGGTGGCCTTGACGTCGTCCTTGGTGATGGCGACCTTGTACAGGGCCGCCTTGTCGCCGCAGTCGACCTGCTCGATGTCGGCCTTGGCGACGTCGACGACCTTGATGCAGTCGCCGACCGCCGCGCTGGCCTGCTCTTCGCGCTGCAGCCAGATCACCACGCCGGCCACGACCACGGCGACGACCAGCGAGGCGACGATGCGGGCGATCTTGGCGTTGCCCTTCTTGGGCGCGGGCGGCGGCGGGGACGCCGTCCGGGCGAAGCCACCCGGTGGCGTCCCGACGGGCTGGCCGCCGGGTGGGGTGTGCGGCGGTGGGTCGCCGTACGGATCGGGACCACCAGGCCCGCCCGGACCGGGACCACCCGGACCACCGTGGCCTGGGCCGCCCGGACGCGGGCCACCGGGACCACCGGGCCAGCCAGGGCCGCCGCCGTAGCCTGGCCGACCACCCGGCGGGCCATAGGGCGGCGGGCCGTAGGGACCGCCGCCGGGCGGGGTGCGCGGCGGGCGGCCGGGTGGACCGTAGGGCCCGGGCCGTCCGTACGGGCCGCCCGGAGGGCCCTGCGGCGGACCGGGCGGGGGGTAGTTGTTCATGTGCACCTCGCGGAGGTCTGGCCGCGGCCAGCCGAAAAAGGTCCTGTGCGGCGGATCAGGAATTTACGCGGTGGCACCGACAGTCGTGGGCGAACGGGGACATCGGGCCGGAAGAAACACCGTCCGTCGTCGCACGATCGCGGAGGCCGTCCGGCCGTCACCGCGTCCGTCACCGCGTCCGTCACCGCGTCCGTCACCGCGTCCGTCACCGCGTCCGTCACCGCGTCCGTCACCGCGTCCGTCGTCCGACCGTCACCCGACCTCGAGGCGGCAGATCGTCAGCGGCGGCACGGGGTAGGTGAGCGCGTTGCGCGCATCCGCCTCGCCACACCGGTTCGCGTCCTCGGTGCCCTCGTGGATCTCGCCCACCCGGTAGCTCGCATCCGGCGAGTCACACCCGACCGGGGTGTCCTGCTGGGAGTCCTCGTGGAAGCACTGGCCCTCCTTGGCGTTGAGCGTCAGGCACAGCAGCAGGACGTCGTCCTCGGTGTAGGACACGTAGTTGCGGTTCGGGCATTCGCGGGTGGTGCTCTCTTCGCGAACCGCGACCTCGTAGACGGCGAGCGGGTCGGCGCAGTCGATCGTCTCGATGTCGGCGGCGGTCGCGCTGACGTCGTTGACCTTGATGCAGTCGCCGACCGCGGCGTCGGTGACCGCGCCGGGTTCGGCCGGGGTGGCCCGGGTGGCCGGAGGCGGATCGGCGACGGTCGGAGCCGCGGGGCTGGTCGTGGCCGGTGCGGCGGTGTCGGCGCTGTCGCCCTCGGACATCAGGAAGACGGCGGTGCCGGCGCCGACGAGCACGAGCAGGGCGACGAGGACGACGACCATCGGGGTCCGGTCGCGCCTCGGCGGCTCGGGAGGCGCGTGGCCGCCGCCGGAATGCCGGCCGTACGGTGGTTGTTGGGCGTAGGGCGGGCGCTGGCCGTACGGTTGCCGACCATGCGGCGGCTGTGCCTGCGGCAGTCCCTGAGGCGGTCCTGGTGGCGGTCGCTGGGGCAGGCCCTGCGGCTGGCCTTGAGAGGGCCGGAACTGGCGGGTCGGCGGCGGACCGTACGCCGGCGGGCGAGCGTGCCGTCCCGGCCGGTGCGGCGGCCCGGGCTGGTACGGCGGCGTCGTCATGACGGCAATCTAGACGAGGAGAACGCGCAACGTGACCGATGGCCCGCTGATCGTGCAGTCGGACAAGACCTTGCTGCTCGAGGTCGACCATCCCAGCGCGAACGACGCGCGCATGGCCGTCGCGCCGTTCGCGGAGCTGGAGCGCGCACCCGAGCACGTGCACACCTACCGCGTGACGCCGCTGGCGCTGTGGAACGCCCGCGCGGCCGGGCACGACGCGGAGCAGGTCGTCGACGTGCTGACCCGGTACTCGCGCTACCCGGTGCCGCAGCCGCTGCTGATCGACATCGTGGACACGATGGGCCGGTTCGGCCGGCTGCAGCTGCAGAACCACCCCGCGCACGGGCTCACGATGTCCACAATCGACCGCGCGGTGCTCGAAGAGGTGTTGCGGCACAAGAAGATCGCGCCGATGCTGGGCGAGCGGATCGACGACGACACGGTGATCGTGCACGCGAGCGAGCGGGGCCGGCTCAAGCAGGCGCTGCTGAAGGTCGGCTGGCCCGCCGAGGACCTCGCCGGGTACGTCGACGGCGAGCACCACCCGATCGCCCTGCACGAGGAGGGCTGGCGGCTGCGCGACTACCAGCGCCAGGCGGCGGACACGTTCTGGGCCGGCGGGTCCGGCGTGGTCGTGCTGCCGTGCGGTGCGGGCAAGACGCTGGTCGGCGCGGCCGCGATGGCCCAGGCGCAGGCGACCACCCTGATCCTCGTGACGAACACGGTGGCTGGCCGGCAGTGGAAGCGCGAGCTGGTGGCGCGCACGTCGCTGACCGAGGACGAGATCGGCGAGTACTCGGGCGAGCGCAAGGAGATCCGCCCGGTCACCATCGCCACGTACCAGGTGATGACACGCCGGTCGAAGGGCGAGTACAAGCACCTCGAGCTGTTCGACTCGCGCGACTGGGGCCTGGTCGTGTACGACGAGGTGCACCTGCTGCCGGCGCCGGTGTTCCGGATGACCGCGGACCTGCAGTCGCGCCGCCGCCTCGGCCTGACGGCGACACTCGTGCGGGAGGACGGCCGCGAGGGCGACGTGTTCTCGCTGATCGGACCGAAGCGCTACGACGTGCCGTGGCGGGACATCGAGGCGCAGGGCTGGATCGCGCCGGCGGAGTGCGTGGAGGTTCGGGTGACGCTGACCGAGCGCGAGCGGCTGGCGTACGCGACCGCGGAGCCGGAAGAGCGGTACCGGCTGTGCTCGACGGTGGACACGAAGCTGCCGGTGGTGCGGAAGATCCTGGAGCGCCACGAGGGTGAGCCGGCGCTGGTGATCGGTGCGTACCTGGACCAGCTGGAGGAGCTGGGCGCGGCGCTGGACGCCCCCATCCTGCAGGGCTCGACCCGCAACTCCGAGCGAGAGCGCCTCTACGACGCGTTCCGCCAGGGCGAGCTGCGCACGCTCGTGGTGTCCAAAGTGGCCAACTTCTCGATCGACCTGCCCGAGGCGACGGTGGCCGTGCAGGTGTCCGGGACGTTCGGCTCCCGGCAGGAGGAGGCCCAGCGGCTGGGCAGGTTGTTGCGCCCCAAGGAGGACGGCCGCCAGGCGCACTTCTACTCAGTGGTGTCGAGGGACACCCTGGACACGGACTACGCGGCACACCGGCAGCGCTTCCTGGCCGAGCAGGGCTACGCGTACACGATCCGAGACGCCGACGACTTCCTGGGCCCCGCCCTCCCCGAACTCCCCACCTAACCACCCGCGTGTCCAACGTTCCGGACCCGCGTGTCCAACGTTCCGGACCCGCGTGTCCAACGTTCCGGACCCGCGTGTCCAACGTTCCGGACCCGCGAGTCCAACGTTCCGGACCCGCGAGTCCAACGTTCCGGACCCGCGAGTCCAACGTTCCGGACCGCCGTGTCCAACGTTCCGGACCGCCGTGTCCGACATCGAGGGTGCCGGCGCGGGGTCCCGAACGTCGAACTCACCGGTTCCGAGCGTTGGACTCGCGGGTCACGGGTGTTGGACTCGCGGGGTTAGTCGGCGAGGTCGGCTTCGGCTACTGCCTTGGTGATCGGCGCGATGATCAGGAGCTCGCCCGGCACGGCGTTGCGGCGGCCGAACTCCTCGCCACGCTCGGCACCCATGTACCGGGCGCCGAGGCGGACCGACCACGGCAGCATCTGCGCCGGGTCGTCCACGATCGTCGCCGAGGCGTAGAACATCACGTACGAGTACGGCGGCTCCTCGCTGTCCACGCACATCGCGAACCGCGGCTCGCGGCGCAGGGCCCGGCCCTTCACCGTGTTCGCGCCGGTGTTGAACACCAGTCGGTCCCCGCCGCCCACGGAGTCGATCAGGAACCAGACCGGCGCCACGTGCGGAGCGCCGTCCGCCCGCACCACCGCCAGCTTGCCCGTACGCGTGCCGTGCATGGCGAACGCCAGCCACTCGTCACGCTCCATCCGGTGGTACATCAGGCGACCTCCGCGAGAACCGCGTCGGTGAACGCCGGCCACGCGTCGATCGCCCACTGGCCGAACGCGCGGTCGGACAGCGCCACGCACGCCACCGCGGCCTCCGGATCGACCCACAGGAACGTCCCGGACTGTCCGAAATGGCCGAACGTGCGCGGCGAGCTGTGCTTGCCCGTCCAGTGCGGGCTCTTGTGGTCACGCAGCTCGAACCCGAGGCCCCAGTCGTTCTCCCGCTGATAGCCGTACCCCGGCAGCACACCGGCCAGCCCAGGGAAGGCCACCGTCACCGCCTCGGCCAGCGTCTGTGACGAGACCAGCGTCGGGGACAGCAGCTCCGCCGCGAACAGGACCAGGTCGTCGCATGTGGACACCGCGCCCGCGCCCGCGGTGCCGGCCAGGCGCGTGGACGTCATGCCCAGCGGCGCCAGCACCGCCTCGGTCAGGTACTCCGCGAACGGGATCCCGGACGCCTCGTGCACGGTGTCGGCCAGCACCTCGAACCCGGCGTTGGAGTACAGCCGCCGCCGGCCGGGCGCCGCCACGGCCTGGTGCTCGTCGAACGCCAGCCCCGAGGTGTGCGCGACCAGGTGCCGCACGGTCGATCCCGACGGCCCGGCCGGCTGCTCCCACTCGACCGCGCCCTCCTCCACCGCGATCAGCGTCGCGTAGGCGGTCAGCAGCTTCGTCACCGAGGCCAGCCGGAACTCCCGCGCCATCGACCCCTCCGCGGCCAGCACGGCGTCCTCGGCACTACCGCCGGAACCTACGACCGCCGCGGCCGCGTGGTCCACCGGCCAGTCGGCCACCGCACGCACACTCTCCATGCGCACGCACGTTACCCACCAGGTCGCGTCAGCCCCTCCTCGGCGGCGCCCAACGACAGGATGACCCGATCGGTGCGTACGAGCGCGTCCGCGCGGCGCTTCGGGTCGACGCTGGTGTCCGTCGTGAGGTTGCGCACGCGGATCGGCGGGCCGAGGTCGATCAGCGTCGGCAAGTACTCGGCCTGGTCGACGGTCCACCCGTCATCGCTGCGGCTGAACCGGAAGCGGGCCATCACGCCCTCCTCGGTGGCGCCGCGCGGATCCTCGTGGCGGGCGAGCTGGTTGCCCAGGCCGTAGGCGACCCACTTGCCGTTGATCTTCTCGAACGGCTGCACGGTGTGCGCGTGGTGGCCGACGATCAGGTCGATCGCCGCGTCGGAGAGCAGCCTCTTCGCGGTCTTGCGCTGGAAGGCCGACGGCGTGGACACGTTCTCGTCGCCCCAGTGCAGGCTCGCGATCACGACCTGGGCCCCGGCCTTGCGCGCGGCACGGGCGTCGGCGAGGACCTTGTCGACGGAGAGCACGTTGCCCATCCACCGCTCGGGCGGCTCGACGCCCAGGTTGAACCCGAACGTGTACGACACCTGCCCGACCTTCACCCCGCCGACGTCACTCACCAGCGGCGTGTTCGCCTCCTTCAGGGTGCGCGCCGAGCCGGTGTGCCCGATGCCGGCGCCGTCCAGCAGGTCCAGCGTGTTCGCCGCGCCCTCGGCGCCCTGGTCGAACGTGTGGTTCGACGCGGTAGAGCACGTGTCGTACCCGGTGGCGGAGAGCCCGGCGGCGACCTCGGGCGGCGCGGAGAACGTCGGGTAGCCCAGGAACGGACCGCGCGCGTCGGCGAGCGGCACCTCGAGGTGGCAGACCGCCAGGTCGGCGGACTCGACCGCGGACCGGACCCCGGCGAACATGTCGGTGAAGTCGCGCGAGCCGTCGCCGTCCTTGATGGCCTGCTCGGTGAGCGGCGGATGGATCAGCACGTCGCCGGTGGCCAGAAGGGTGAACGAGCCGCCCGCCGGGCGGCTGGCCGGCGCGGACCGCGGCGGAGTCGCGGGCGGTTCCGGTTCGGGAATGGTGATGCCGCCGCTGGACGCGTTGGAGCAGCCAGCGACCAGGGCTGACACTCCGCACGTGATCAGCAACCATCGGCGCACGCGCGCATTCTTTCGGTGCACGCACCCGAGTTTCAAGAGCCAATCGTCGTCAACTGCGACGTCGGAGCAGCCGGAACACCACCACCAGGACCACCAGGGCACCCACCAACGGGACCACACGCTTTGCCACGGACGGCCCCGCGTAGGCCAGCAGGTCGATCGGCTCGGTCTCCGGCTGGGGCTCCACGGCGGTGAGCTTGGGTTTGCTCTCCGTGGGCGGCGGGGCGGTCTTCGCGGCGGTCCGGCCCGCCTGGGCGCCCGTCCGCACGGCCTCCGCGCGCTCGGCGTCGGAGGGTTCGGCCCCGGCGGGCTCGGCCCGCTCGGGCGCTACGACGGACAGCTTCGGCGACTCCGCCGGCTCCTTCCCCTTCGACTCGGCCTTCGGCGCTGCCTTCTTCGGCGCTGCCTTCTTCGGCGCCTCGGCCGGCTCCGCGGCCGCGTCCTGGCCGGGCGCGAGCTTGGTGGCCAGGCAGCCGGCGAACGAGTTCAGGATCTTGCCGCCGACCTCGGAGATCAGCCCGCGGCCGAACTGGGCCGGCTTGCCGGTGATCGACAGGTCGGTGTCGACCGAGCCGGTGGTCCTCTCGCCCTCCGCGCGCAACGTCACGGTGACCGTGGCCGACGCGGTGCCGTTGCCCCGGACGTCCTTGCCGGACGCCTTGATCACGACCTTGCGGGCCGCCTCGTCCTTCTCCAGGAACTCGCCGGCTCCCTTGTACTGCAACGAGATCGGGCCGACCTTGACCTTCACCGTGCCCTTGAACGAGTCCCCTTCGACCTCGGCGAGGCTGGCGCCGGGCATGCACGGCGCTACCCGCTCCGGGTCCAGCACCGCGGCCCACACGGTGTCCAGGTCCGCCGGCACGGAGAACGAGTGCTCGAGCTTCACGTGTGGCCCTCCTCAAAGCCCAGGAAGGACGCCTTCCTGACACCCAGCGTCTGAAAGGCGTCCTTCCTGGCAACGCTACGCGCCGGCGGCCGCGGCCACCGCACGAGACGTGAGCACCCGCGCGAGGTGCTGGCGGAACTCGGCGTCGGCGTTGCCGTCGGTCGTGGGGCTGGTGCCCTCCGCCGCGTGCTCGGCCGCCGCCTTGATCGCCTCGGCCGTCGCCGGCCGTCCGACCAGGGCCTGCTCCACGGCGGTCGCGCGAACCGGGGTCGGACCCATGTTCGTGAGCCCGACCCGGGCCTCGGCGATCGAGCCGCCCTCGACGCGGACCGCCGCCGCGACCGCGACGATCGACCACGCCTGGGCCACCCGGTTGAACTTCTCGTAGTGCGCGTGCCAGCCGGTGAGCTTGGGCACCCGCACCTCGCACAGGATCTCGCCCGGCCGCATCGCGGTGGTGAAGAAGTCCACGAAGAACTCCGCCGCCGGGATGGTCCGCCGGCCGTCCATGCCCGACAGGACCATCTCGGCGTCCAGTGCGAGCGCCGCGGCCGGCAGGTCGCCCGCCGGGTCGGCATGGGCGAGCGAGCCGCCGAACGTGCCGCGGTGGCGCACCTGCGGGTCGGCCACGGCGTGTGTCGCCGCGGCCAGCAGCGCGGCGTGCTCGGCGATCAGCGGGTCGCCCTCAACGTCGTAGTGCGTGGTCATGGCGCCGATCACCAGGGCGTCGCCGTCCTCGCGGACGCCGCGCAGCTCGCCGACGCGGCCGAGGTCGATCAGCTTGGACGGGGCGGCGAGGCGCATCCGCAGCACCGGCAGCAGGCTCTGGCCGCCGGCGATCACCTTGGCGTCCTCACCGGCCTCGGCCAGCGCCCGGACCGCATCGTCCACAGTGGTCGGTGCGACGTAGTCGAACGCGGCGGGGATCACTGGGCACCTCCGGCCTTGATCGCCTGCCACACACGCATGGGTGTGCAGGGCATCGGTATGTCGTTGACGCCGAAGTGGCGCACCGCGTCGACGACCGCGTTGACCACCGCCGGGGTCGAGGCGATCGTGCCGGCCTCGCCGACGCCCTTGACGCCCAGCACGTTGGTCGTCGACGGGCTCTCGGTGCGGTCGGTGGTGAACGAGGGCAGGTCGGCCGCGGACGGCACCAGGTAGTCGGCGAGCGTGCCCGTGGTCAGCGTGCCGGACTCGTCGTGCACGGCCTCCTCGAACAGGGCCTGCGCGATGCCCTGCGCGAGCCCGCCGTGCACCTGGCCCTCGACGATCAGCGGGTTGATCACCTTGCCGACGTCGTCGACGCAGACGTACGAGCGGATCGTGACCCCGCCCGTCTCGGTGTCCACCTCGGTCGCGCACAGGTGCGTGCCGTGCGGGAAGGAGAAGTTCTCCGGGTCGAACGTGGCCTCCGAGTCCAGGCTCGGCTCGACGCCGTCCGGGAGGTCGTGCGCGGCGAACACGGCCAGCGCGACGTCCTGGATGGACACGCCGGTGGCCTGCGCGCCCGCGCCCTTCACCCGGAACGCACCCGCGGCGAACTCCACGTCGTCCTCGCCGGCCTCCAGCATGTGCGCGGCGACCTTCGCGGCCTTCGCCTTCACCTTGTCCGCGGCGGCCACGACGGCCATCGCGCCGACGGTCAGCGAGCGCGAGCCGTAGGTGTCCATGCCCTTGTGCGAGGACTGCGTGTCGCCGTGCAGGACCTCGACGTCCTCGAAGGGCACGCCGAGCTGGTCGGCCACGATCTGGCTCCACGCCGTCTCGTGGCCCTGGCCGTGCGGCGAGGAACCGGTGACGACCTCGACCATGCCGGTGGGCAGCATCCGGATCGCCGCGTGCTCCCAGCCGCCCGCCGCATAGGACAGCGCGCCGAGGACCCGCGACGGCGCGAGGCCGCACATCTCGGTGAACGTCGAGATCCCGATGCCCAGCTGGACCAGGTCGCCGCGTTCGCGGCGCTCGCGCTGCTCGGCCCGCAGCGCGTCGTAGCCGAAGAGCTCCATGGCCTTCGCCGTGGCCGCCTCGTAGTTGCCCGAGTCGTAGGTCAGGCCGGCGACCGTGGTGAACGGGAACTCCTCGTGGGAGATCCAGTTCTGCTCGCGGACCTGCATCGGGTCCATGCCGAGCTCGGCGGCCAGCTCGTCCATCAGCCGCTCGATCGCGTAGGTCGCCTCGGGGCGGCCCGCGCCGCGGTAGGCGTCGGTCGGCGTCTTGTTCGTGAACACGTTGGTGCACACGAACCGGTAGGAAGGGAACTTGTAGATCGCGTTGTACATGAACGCGCCGAGGATCGGGATGCCCGGCGAGACCAGGCGCAGGTACGCGCCCATGTCGGCGAGCAGCTCGACCTTCAGCCCGGTGACCGTGCCGTCGCGGCGGGCGGACATGGTCAGCTTCTGGATCTGGTCACGCCCGTGGTGCGCGCAGAGCAGGCTCTCGCTGCGCGACTCGGTGTACTTGACCGGCTTGCCGATCCGCCGCGCGGCCAGGAAGGTGAGCACCTCCTCGGGCGTGACCTGCAGCTTGCCGCCGAACCCGCCGCCGACGTCCGGCGCGATCACGCGGACCTTGTGCTCGGGCACGGACAGCGTCATCGCGAGCATGAGCCGAAGGATGTGCGGGATCTGGGTGGCCGACCACATGGTGAACTGCTCGCCGGTCGGGTCGACCACCACCGAGCGCGGCTCCATGAACGCCGGGATCAGCCGCTGCTGGCGGTAGGTCCGCTCGATCAGCACCTCGGCATCGGAGATCGCCTGCTCGACGTCGCCGCCGGACCCGGCCTCCGCGGAGTCGAAGACCCACGTGGCGCTGGCGTTGGTGCCGAGGTCGGCGTGGACGAGGTCGGCACCCTCGGCGGTCGCGGCCGCCATGTCGAGCACCACGGGGAGCACGTCGTAGTCGACGTCGATCGACTCGAGGGCGTCGGCGGCCTCGTAGGCGCTGCGAGCCACGACGAGCGCGACCGCCTCACCCGCGAAGTTGACCTTGTCCACGGCCATCGCCGGCGCGTCCGGCGACTTCATGTCCTCGGAGATCGGCCACGCGCACGGCAGGCTGCCCTGCTCGTCGGCGAGGTCCGCGCCGGTCAGCACGGTGAGCACGCCGGGCATCTCCTTCGCCGCGGACGTGTCGATGTTCGTGATCCGGGCGTGTGCCATGGGACTGCGCAGGACCGCCATGTGCACGAGGCCGGGCAGCGTGAGGTTGTCCGTCCACCGGGTGCGGCCGGCGATCAGGCGTGCGTCCTCCTTGCGTCGCCGCGACTTGCCGACCTCCGGCTCCAGGGTCGCGGTCATCAGTTACCGCCTCCCACCGGCTGGCTCGCGTCGGCGACCCGCTCCGCCTCGGGGCCCGCGCCGCCCTTCATGTGGGCGGCCGCGTCGCGGACCGCGCGCACGATGTTCTGGTAGCCCGTGCACCGGCAGAGGTTGCCCTCGAGGCCCTCGCGCACGGCCTGCTCGTCGGGGTCGGGGTTGTCGGCCAGCAGGTCGATCGACTGCATGATCATCCCTGGCGTGCAGAAACCGCACTGCAGGGCGTGGTGGTCGTGGAAGGCCTGCTGGACCGGGTGCAGGTTGCCGTCGCGGGCGAGTCCCTCGATGGTGGTGACCTCGCTGCCGTCGGCCTGTACCGCGAGCACAGAGCAGGACTTCACGCTGTGCCCGTCGAGATGCACGGTGCACGCACCGCAGTTGCTCGTGTCACAGCCCACGACCGTGCCGACCTTGCCGAGACGTTCGCGCAGATAATGCACGAGCAGCTGGCGTGGTTCGACGTCGTCGGTGAACTTGGTTCCGTCAACGGTCACGGTGATGCGCATGGGGCCTCCAAATACGACGCAGACGGCCTCGGCTAGTCGGTTCGGGTATGCGTGAGCGTCCTCACACCACCTGTAGGAGCCTGCCCCTGCCGGACCGATCGGACAAGTCCAGTCGGGCAAAAGTGGATCTGTGCGCGAAAGAGGGAGGAAGCGCCGTGCGAAAGCTGACGTACCTGATCGCCATGTCGCTCGACGGGTTCATCGCCGGACCCAGCGACGAGATCGACATGTTCCCCACTCCGGAGGCGTACCTGGCGCACCTGTGCGACGAGTACCCGGAGACGCTCCCGTCGCACGTGCGGCCGCGGCTGGGCATCGCGGACGCGCCGAACAAGCGGTTCGACACGATCGTGCAGGGCCGGGTGACCTACCAGCCCGCGCTCGACGTCCGGGTCACGAGCCCGTACGCGCACCTGCGCCAGCTCGTGGTGTCGACGACGCTGCCGGCCACGCTGTCGACGCCGGACCCGGCGATCGAGATCGTCGCCGGGGACCCGGCCGCCCGCGTGCGCGAGCTCAAGGCCGAGGACGGGCTCGGCATCTACCTGGCCGGCGGCGCGCGGCTCGCGGGTGCGCTGTACGGCGAGATCGACGAGGTGATCGTCAAGCTGTACCCGATCATGCTCGGCACGGGAGTCCCGATGATCAACGGTGGGTTCTCGACGTCGTCGTGGCAGCGGGCGGACCTGACGACGTTCGACAGCGGCCATGTGATCCTGCGCTACATCCGTTCGTAGGGTCGTTCGCGACGTTACAGTCGGTGACGTGATCTCCTCCGTCGCCGGCCGGCGCGGGCTGCCGGACGCGTCGTCGGAGCACCGCCGCGGCGTGGCACTCGGCGCGACGGCGTACGGGTTGTGGGGCGTTTTCCCGCTGTACTGGACGTTGCTGGGGTCGGCGGGCGCGCTGGAGACGCTCGCGCACCGGATGGTGTGGTCGCTGGTCGTGGTGTTCGCGGTGCTCTGGTGGCTGCGCCGCGGCACGGTGTTCGCGACGGTCCGCGCGGTACTCGCCTCCCGCCGGCGGCTGGGGCTGCTCGCGCTCGCGGCGGTCCTGATCGCGCTCAACTGGGGCGGGTACATCTGGGGCGTGACCAACGGGCGCGTGGTGGAGACCGCGCTCGGGTACTTCACCGGGCCGCTGGTGTCGGTGCTGATCGGCGTGCTGCTGCTGGGCGAGCGGCTGCGGGCCGGGCAGTGGGTGGCGGTCGGCCTGGGCACGGTCGCCGTCGCGGTGCTCGCGGTGGGCTACGGGCAGGTGCCGTGGGTGGCGCTGCTGCTGGCGTTCAGCTTCTCGACCTACGGGCTGGTGAAGAAGCTCGCGGGCGTGCCGGCGGTCGAGTCGGTGGGGATCGAGACGGCCATCTCGCTCGTGCCGGCGCTCGCGTACATCTGCCTGCTCGAGGCGTCCGGGTCGGGCACGTTCTTCTCGCTCGGCGTGGGCCACGCGCTGCTGCTGGCCGGCGGCGGCCTGGTCTCGACCCTGCCGCTGCTGGCGTTCGGCGGCGCGGCGGTGCGGATCCCGCTGTCGGTGATCGGGCTGCTGCAGTACCTGGCGCCCGTGCTGCAGTTCGCGTTCGGCGTGCTCGTGTTCCAGGAGCAGATGCCGCCGGAGCGCTGGCTGGGCTTCGCGATCGTGTGGCTCGGCCTGATCGTCCTGACGGTGGACGGCATGCGCGCGTCCCGAACCCCACGCGCCCTGGAGGCCCCCGAACCAACCTGACCCGCGTGCCCCTCGGCGGCCCGTCACACCCCGAAAACCGCCCAGCCCCAACCAATCCGCTCGCGCGCAAGTCCGCACGCGTCCGCTCGCGCGCGCGATGACCACGCCCCACCCGTTCCCGGCAGGGTTTCGGCAAGGTCTTTGTGTTGTTCAGGGTGTGATGCCGAGTAGTTGTAGTGGTCGGGTGATGTTGGTGTGGCCGGTCGGGTGTAGGGCGGAGCTGGTGAGGTTGCGCAGGCTGGCCATGGTGCGGGGGGTTTGTCCGGTGCGCAGGCGGGAGTGGTCGTCGTTGTAGGTGACGTCGCGGATCCAGTGCAGTCGGTTCTCGATGGCCCAGTGTCCGCGGACCAGTTCGGCGACGCGGGGTGGGTCGGTGTGGTCCGGGAGGCAGGCTGGTGATGCCCAGGACCGTGGTCGTGGTGGATGTCGCGGTCAGGGTGCGGGTGGTGTGGCGCTGGATACGGAATGCTTGTGCGGCATGGGGGAAGCCGGCTCCCTCGGGGGGCGGGTAGCACCTGGATGGTGCGGTGTTCGTGACGTCCGTGACCGGTGCCACGGGTGTGGTGTGCGGGAGCGTCGGGCCAGGGCAGGGCGCCGGGCAGGTGGACCCCAGCGCCGCCCGTACCGGGCACGGAGGGTTGTGCCATCGACCGCGACCGCCGCACGGCTGATGTCCCGACCGTTGGTGTCCCGACCGTTGGTGTCCCGGGTCCACGCGCCGAGCACGGCGTCGAGGTGATCGCCGTCCACGCATTGCAGCACCCGACGCACCGTGACCTCGGTCGACGGCTGGTAACGGCCGAACCAACCATCACAACGCGCCCCCAACGCCCCCAACGCCCCCAGCGCCCGCTGCGGCAGGTCGGCAGCCCATTCCCCGATCGCCGTCAACAACCGGACACCCGCCGCCACCGCAGCCACCGCCAGCGCGAGGACAGTCACCAACCGATACCGCACCCCGCGACGCCGACACGGACCGGGCACCACGGCCAGAAAGCGACACAGACCAACCACAGCCTGCGGAACACACGAGACCAACCGGATGAACGCGACAGGAATCAACGATGATGGCACGACACTCTCCCGATCATGGGCCTCAACAACCACATGACCAACCAGGATCGCGCCTGCACCCATCAGAATGATCGACTTTGCCGAAACCCTGACCCTGTCCCGGGGGCACCCCCCACCACGCCAGTCTACCGGCGCGTTGTGTCGGGCAGGGCTCGCAAGATCCACATGTGGACAGGCGGGGCGGTTGTGGACAACCGTGACCTACGACGCCGGACCAGAAGCAGCGAGCGACGCCGGACCAGGAGCACGCGAAGGACGGTCAGGGCTCGCGGTGGATGCGGCCCGTGGCCTCGGTGAGCCGGCGGCCCACGCCGCCCCAGCGCAGCGAGATGATCTCCGCGGCGATCGACACCGCCGTCTCCTCCGGCGTCCGGGCACCGAGGTCCAGCCCGATCGGCGAGGAGAGCCTGGCCAGCTCCTCCTCCGTGAGGCCGGCCTCGCGCAGCCGCGCCATGCGGTCGTCGTGCGTGCGCCGCGAGCCCATCGCGCCGACGTAGCTCACGTCGCACCGCAGGGCGACCTCGAGCACCGGCACGTCGAACTTCGGATCATGGGTCAGCACCGCGATCACCGTGCGCTGGTCGATCCGGCCGGTCTCCACCTCCGCCGCGAGGTAGCGGTGCGGCCAGTCCACAACGACCTCGTCGGCGTCCGGGAAGCGGCTCTTCGTCGCGAACACCGGCCGCGCGTCGCACACCGTCACCCGGTAGCCGAGGAACGAGCCGAGCCGGGCCATCGCCGCGGCGAAGTCGATCGCGCCGAACACCAACAGGCGCGGCGGCGGCTCGAAGGAGCTCACGAACACCGACATGCCCTCGCCGCGCCGCTCGCCCTCCGCGCCGTAGTGCAGCGTGCCGGTCCGCCCGCTCGCCAGCATGCCGCGCGCGTCGTCGGCCACCGCGTCGTCGATGCGGGACGTGCCGAGGTCGCCGGAGGTCCGTCCGGGCCAGATCACCATCCGCCGGCCCAGCCGCGCGGGGTCGGGGTGCGCCACGACCGTCGCCAGCGCCACCGGCTCCTCACTCTGGATCGACTTCGCCAGGTCGGCGAACTCGGGAAAGTCGGCCGGCGCGATCCGCTCGGTGTAGATGTCGATTATCCCGCCGCACGTCAGGCCCACCGCGAACGCGTCGTCGTCGCTCACGCCGTAGCGCGCCAGCACGGGCGTGCCGTCCTCGAGCACCTGCTGGCCCAGCTCGTAGACCGCGCCCTCGACGCAGCCGCCCGACACGCTGCCCGACACCGTCCCGTCCGGCGCCACCAGCATCGCCGCCCCGGGCGCCCGAGGCGCCGACGAGAACGTCGCCACCACCGTCCCCAACGCGGTCGGTTCGCCGGCGGAGTAACGGCGCAGCAGCTCGTCCAGCACGTCACGCACGGCGTACCTCCATCAGTAGCTCCTCGAGCGTAGCCAGGCTGTGCCCGGCCAGCAGCAGGTCCAGGTACGGCAGCGCGGCCGCGATGCCCGACTGGACCGGCGCGTAGCCGTCCCGGCCGGCGTGCGGGTTGACCCACAGCACCGCGTGCGCGAGCCGGCGCAACCTCGCCAGCTGCTCGCCCAGGAGCGCGGCGTCGCCTCGCTCCCAGCCGTCGGAGAAGAGAACGACCACGGCCCGCCGGGCCATTCCCCGCTGCCCCCACCGGTCGAGGAACGCGCGCAGCGTCTCCCCCAGCCGGGTCCCGCCGGCGAAGTCCGGCACCGCGCGCGACGCCGCGGCGAGCGCCTCCTGCGGGTCGCGCTTGCGCAGCTGGCGCGAGATCCTGGTCAGCCGCGTGCCGACGGTGAACACCTCGGTGCTGACCGGCGCCGCGCGGGTCACCGCGTGCGCGAACCGCAACAGCGCGTCGGCATACGGCGTCATCGAGCCGGACACGTCGACCAGCAGCACGACCCGGCGCGGCCGGCGCCCGCGGTCGCGGTAGGCGAGCCGGATCGGCTCACCCCCGGCCGCCCGCATCACGCGCAGCACCTTCGGCACGTCCAGCCGGCCCGTCCGCGACGGCCGCAACCGCATCGAGCGGCGCAGCGGCGGGTCCAGCCGCAGCGAGGCGATCAGCTCACGCAGGTGCTCGCGCTCGGCGGCGGTCAGCCCGGCGATGTCCCGGTGCCGCAGCACCTCGGTGTCGCTCGCCGCGACCTTCAGCTCGTTGGTCTCCCGCTCGGGCGCCGAGCCGTTGCCGGACACGTCGGTCAGCGCGGCCATCGTGGTCTGCCGCGGCCGGGGTGGCGCGGAGGGTCGCCGGCGGCGGGGTGGCGTGGCCGTGAACCACGCGGCGAACGCCTCGTCGTAGCGCGGCAGGTCGTCCGGCTCGGCGCACAGGGTCAGCCGGCCCGCCCAGTACACCTGGTCCGGGTCGGCCACGTTGATCGCCCGCACGGCGCCGAGGTAGGCCTGCACCCGCATCGCATCGGCGGGCAGTCCCGCCTCCCGCAGCGCGGCGGCGAAGCCGACCAGACCCGGCATCGGGTCGAGCGTGTCGGACGGCTGCACCCCTTCATTGTTACTCGTTCGACGGGCTACTCTCAGGTGCCGGCCACTCACTCACGGCCAGCACTGCCGGACGGCCGGTTCGATCCACACCGCACTCCCCGGCAGCTGTGGCGATCACCGAATCACGAACCACGGCCGCGTCTCGAACAGATCGCGCCGGCCGGTGTGGATGAGATTCACCTATGGCGTGCGGTGGAACAACCAAGAGTGGGCCGGCCGGGTGCGAAACCCCGGCCGGCCCAACCTACCCCCAGTCCCGGAACGACTCAGCCGATCCGCGAGACCAGCGTCGCGACCAGGTCGGTCCACTCGTGTGACTCCATCACCGGTCCTCTCCTCCCGGTTGCCCAAGCGACCCATCCGTCACTTGGGTCGACGGCGGCCGGGCGGGCCAGGAGTCCGGCGTGGACAGAGCGACTGATCTCAGCCACATGCCGGCGACCAACCCCAGGATCAGGCAGAACAACGCGAGTTTGAGCGCGAACGAGATCGGGCAGTAAGTTCGCACCTTCTCGCCCTCCCCTATGTTTCCCCGGCTACCCCGACAATTCGAGGTTCGCACGGGCAGGGGAATCGATCTGCGCCACCTGACACACAGCTGTGAAATTGTCCCATTATCCTGGCGCCTCTCGTTAACGACCAGGAAGTCAGCGTCGCCGTGCTCCGCCGAGGAGACCATAGCGCAAGGGACAATTGATCCGACCAGCCCACCGGCGGCGGGCGCGAACTGAATTTTGGACAAATACTGGCCACACGCGCGGATATCGAACCGAGATGAATTCCATGGCCCGCATATCACAATTGCCGGCCGGGGACGGTTCGTCCGAGACGCCGGGCCCGACGGTCAAGCGGGAGCCGTCCACTTCGGAGCGGAAGGGACGGCTCCCGGCGA
>NZ_JBOHGB010000094.1:0-27673 GCF_050699935.1 Actinophytocola sp. | reverse complement strand
CCCGAGCGCCGCCGCGTCACCCGCGCGGCGCGCGACGCCGAGCTCGATGGCGACGGCGAAGAGCCGGTCGCGCGGTTCGACGGCCCGCGTGGTGGCCAGGGCCTTGCCCGCCTCGGTGAGGTTGCCGCGGACCATGGCGATCCAGGCGAGCAGCAGCCGGTGCCGGGTGGCGAGCGGCGCGCCGCCGGTGCCCGCGGCGATGGCGCGTTCGAGCAGTGAGGTCGCGGTGCCGAGCTCGCCGTAGTGCAGGGCGAGGATCGAGCCGAGCGCGGCGGGACTGTCCGGCAGCAGGACGTTGCGGCCGACCGGCTCGAGCGTGCCGGCGGCGCGGACGAGCATGGACAGCGCGGTGGTCGGCGTGCCGGTCACGGACTCCCGCAACCCCTGTGCCATCAGCTCGATCGCGCTCCACAGCGAGGTCGGCGGGCCGTCGGGCTCCTGGCGGTCGGCCTGCTCGCCGGTGCCGATCGTGGCGATGGCGGCGAGGTGATGCACGCCGGCCCAGCGGTAGAGCTGCCCGCTGCGGGCGAGCTGCCCGCGGTGGGCGAGCGCGGCGGCGGCGACCGCGGCGGCGGCCTTGCGGCGCGGGGCGGTCTCGGTGGTGAGGACCTCGTCGGCGAGGCGAAGCGCGCCGTCCAGGTCGCCGGCCAGGGCCAGGGCCTCCGCCCTTCGCGCGCCGACCTCGACGCCGGGCTTGCCGGCGGTGACGGCGGCGGCGTAGAGGCGGGCGGCGAGCGCGGGGTCGGTGGGCAGCGCCTCGCCGGCGGCGGCCTCGAAGGCGGCGGCGGCGCTGGCGCCGCCGATGCCGGTGGTGGCGAGGGGGCGCATGAGGGGAAGGACCTGGCCGCCGCGGGCTAGCTGGAGCTCGGCGAGCCGCTGGCGCATCCAGGCGCGACGCTCGACCGGGACGAGGGCGCGGAGGGCGCGCTGGGCGATGGGGAGCAGCGAGCCGGTGGTGCCGACGAGGCCGGTGGCGCGGGCCGCCTCGATGATCTCGTGGACCGTCTGGGGTGAGCCGGGTGTCTCGAGGAGATCGACGAGGAGGTCGCGGTGCAGCCCGACCCCGGCGTCGGCGGCGAGGAGGAAGCGCAGGACGGTGTCGTCCAGCCGGGCGAGCTCGGGCCGGAACTCGGCGAGGACGGCCCTGGGAATGTCGAACTCGTTCGCGGCTCGTGTGGTTCGGGTGTGTTCCGCCGCGTCGTGATCGGGGGTTCGGGTGCCGTCGTGGTGCCGGCTCGCGGCGCGCGCGAGCCGCGCGACGAAGCCGGGGACGCCGCCGGTCTGGGCGTGCACGAACTCGGCGAGCCGGTCGGTACGCGGCCGGTCGCGGAGGGCGGCGCGGACCTGGTTCGGGTCGAACGGAGCGAGGACGAGCTGGTCCTGGGCGAGGTCGAGCAGGGCGGTCAGCGCCGCCGACCGCGGCCACGGCCGAGCCGCGATGACGAGGCGGGCGCGGGTGGCGGCGAGACGGCGGAGGGTGTCGTCGTCGAGCAGGTGAGCGTCGTCGACGAGGAGCACCCCGCCGAGCGGCTCACCAACCGACTGCTCGCCGAACGGCTGGGCCGACGGCGGTCGGCCGACCTGCTGTGTCGATGGCTCCTGTGTGGACGGCTCCGGTGTCGGCGGTTCCGGTGTCGGCGGTTCCGATGTGGACCGTTCCTGTGTGGACGGTCGCTCGAGCGCGAGCTGGGCGTCCGGTCGCTGCGTGAACGGCGGCTGGGCGAGGCGGGTCGGCGCGCCCGTGGCGTCGTGGATGGCGCGGCCGATGTGGTGCAGCAGCGTGGTCTTCCCATGGCCACCGGGCGCGACGATGGCCACGTGCGCGCCCGGGCGCGTGTCGGCGGCGATCGCGGCGACGTGGGTGGCGGTGGCGTCGTCGAGTATGGGGTCGGTCGTGGGGTCCACGGCCGGGTTCGTCGTCGGGCTGACTGTCTGGTCGGTGCTCACCGGAGGTCCCTGCCTCGGCGCGGCTCGTCGGCCACCTCGTAGTCGCCTTCGTAGTGGCGGTCGTAGTCGCCCTCGTCGTGGCTGTCGTAGCCGGCGTCGTCGGTGCCGGCGTGGCGGGAGAGGCTCTCGTTGAAGGCGCGATCGTCGGTCAGGCGCCGCCGACGGCGGGGGGCGGGCCAGGTATCGCGCCCGTGCCTGCCGACCGGTGCGTCGTCGACGTCGAGGCCGTGTCGGCCCGCCGGGGGATCATGCCCGGCCCAGGGGGCGTCGGTGTGCGGGGCCGGCGCGGCGTCGAGACCGTGCCGGCCCGTCGAGGAGTCGTATCCGGCCGGGGAATCGTCGGTGTGTCGGGCGGAGTCGATGCCGTGCCGGCTGGCTGGGATGTCGGGGTTCCCGGCGCCGGTGTGCTGTCCGGCCCGACGGTCGGGAGCATCGTGGCCGATCCAGGGATCGCCAGTGTGGCGTGCTGGCATGGCATCGACACCGTGCCGGCCGAGCGCGGCGTCGTATCCGGCACGGGGGTCGTCGGTGTGCTCGGCGTCGAGGCCGTGCCGGCCGGCTGGGGGGTTGGGGTTGTACGTGGTTCGGTTGTGGTGTGCGGGGTCGTGTCGGCTGGCCGGAGGGTCTGCGTCCGGTCCGGTCCAGGGGCGTGGTGCGGATCCGGAGTCGATGTGTCGTCGGGCCATGGCACGGCTCGCGCTGGTGGAGTGTCGTCCCGCTCGGGAGCCGTCCTCGGCATGGTTCGGCCAGGACTCGGGCTCGTTGCGCCGGGGCCGTGCGTCGTCTTCCTCCGACCAGTGGTCCCAACCGGCACCGTGGTGGGCCGGCTCGACGTCGGCGTCTCGGTGCCAGGCGGGCTCGGCCTCGGGGCCTCGCCCCCGAGCCGGCATCGCGTCGAGGTCGCTGTCGAGGGCTCGCTGCTGGGCGGGCATCGGGTCGCGGTCGTCATCGATCATGCCTGGCCGGGCGGGCCTCGGGCCGTGGTCGCGGTCGGCCAGGTGTGGTCGGGCGGGCATCGCGGGCAGGACCGGTTCGTCCGAGCCGCGGCGGTCGCGGGGTCGTGCGTCGGGCTCGCGGGTGGTGTGATCGGGTCGGCGGCGCGGCCGCCCCCGGTCGAGGTCTGGCTCGTCGGCGTGGGGGCCTGGCTCGAGGTCGAACTCGGTGGGGCGGGGGCCGGCATCGAGGTCGAACTTGCCGGATTCGGTGTGGGGCGGTCGGGTGCTCCGGCGGCGTCGCGGGGGCGACGGATCCAGGTCGAGGTCGTCGTCGGGGGCGTCCTCGGGGACCAGGTCCAGGTCGTAGTCGACCAGGTCATCCGGCTCGTCGGCGTCGCGCGTCGTCGCGTCGGCTCGGCGGCGGATGGGCCTGCGATCCAGGTCATCGTCGTCGTTCGGGCCGGGCTCGTCCGCGCGGGTCGATCGGGCGCCCAGGCGGAGGAGGCGGCGCTTCGGCGGCTCCAGCGGCGTGATGTCGACCGGCGGGCGCGGTGGGGGCGGGCCGATGTCGGCGATGTCCTCCGGTGGCAGGTCGTCGAAGCTCATGAGGTCTGTGTGGGTGATCGCCGAGGACGGGATGGGCTTCGGCTTGTGAGCCAGCGCCGTCTTCACCGCGGGCGCCTGCACCGTCGGCTTGGCCACCCGGGCCGCGGCGAGCGCCGCCCCGCGGGCCACCGAGAGTTCAGAGTCCGCCGCGGCCGCCACGCGCACCCGGACACCGGCCGACACCAGCTCGCTCACCAGCGGGATCCGTCCGCTCCCGCCCACCAGGACCACCGCCCGCAGCGCGCCCGTCGACGTCCCAGCCGCCTGGATCGTCCGCTGCAGCGCCGCCACCGTCACCTCGACCACCGGCCGGATCAGCTCCTCCAGGTCCGTCCGGTTGACCATGACCGTCCCGCGCATGGACCGTGCCGGCGCCGGCACGGTCACCGCGAGCTCGGTCGACAGGCGCTCCTTCGCCGTCCGGCACGCCGCCCGCAGCTTCGCCAGCGCCACCGGCTCGACCTCCGTGTCCAGCTCCGCCAGCACCCGCGCGGCCACCAGGTCGTCGAACAGGTCGCCGCCCATCGCCTCCACGCTGTTCGCGTGCGCGCGCAGCTCGAAGCCGAACGACCCACGCCGCAGCACCGCCGACTCGAACCGGCTCGCGCCGAGCGAGTGGACCGCGATCTCCTGCCCGACCTCGACCCGCTCGGTCGCCGCATAGCTCTCCGCCGCCGCGACCGGACGGGGCAGCAGCGTCAGCTCGGGCAGGCTGACCTCCCGCAGCGCGCCCAGCAACGTCGCGCGACGGTGGCTGCTCCAGCCCGCCGGGTGGGTGACCACGAGCTGGCTGGCCGGAACGCCCTCGGACGCCTCCGCGTAGTCGGCGATCCAGCCGACTACCGCCGCGATCAGCACCTCCGCCGGGTACGGCTGGCCGCCCAGGATGATCGGGACCTCGTCGCCGACCCGGTCGACGAATCCTCGCGTGATCCGATCCGGCCGGGTCGTCACGTGCGGCAGCGCGCGGCTGCCGACCTCGACGGTGCCCTCGTCGGTCAGGTGCAGCACCGACTCGGTCGCCGGTGACCCGTCCAGTGCCAGCACCTCGGGCTCCGCCCAGCGCTCGCGGTCGTTCCGGCAGAGCGCGGCCGTGAGATGGCCACTGCCGAGATCGATCCCGAGGGCATAGGGCATGCAGGCGTTTCCTCTCCGTGACCGTGATTCGTTAGTTACTACCAAAGGTTGTCCCCCGATGGGCACCCCGGAGTGAGTTAGTGGGCGATCCCCTAACCCCCTAACGAGGTAGCGATTCTTGGCCCTATCGGCTGATGCGACAACTCGGAGTGATCCCCGATGTCTCCGCTGCCCCCGGTTCCTACAGTGATCACCGCACAGCGCCGCGGCGCCGCAGAAACCGCCGTAGAGCGCGTACCGCACAAGATTCCGCAAGGAGAACTTCGTTGACCTACTCGTTCCAGAACCTGCAGGACTTCGTCCTCAACCTGCTCAACGACGACGCGGCGCAGACCGCGTACGCCGCTGACCCCTCGGGCGCTCTCAGCGCGGCGGGCCTGGGCGACCTGACCCCGCAGGACGTGCAGGAGGTCATCCCGCTGGTCACCGACGCGCTGCCGAGCGAGACGCCGCTCGGCGACCTCGCCGTGGACGTCACCGGCGTGATGGATGGCACCGAGTCGCTCGGCGGCTCGCTGGGTGCGTCGAACGGTCTCGGTGACCTGGCACTCTGGGGCGTCCAGACCGACGAGGGTGGCGTGGCCCTGTGGGGCGGCTCGGCCACCGACCTGCTCGGCCGCGTGGCCGGTGGCGTCGCGGTGGACGGTGACGGCCTCGCGGCCGCGGCGACCACGCCGCTGGGCTACGCCGACTTCGACACCAACGGCGACTACAACATCGTCCCGGCCGACCCGACCGAGGTCGTGGGCAACCTCGGCGACACCGGTGACGCCGTCGTCGGGACCGTCTCGGGCGCGGTGAACTCGGGCGCGGTCACGCTGTCCGGCGCGGTGGACTCCGGCGGGGACACCCTCGAGGGCCTGCTCGCCGCCACTCCGGCCGGCCCGTTCGCGCACGGCATCGAGTCGGCCACCGACCTGGTCGCCGAGGACGTGCAGGACGGCGCCGGCCTCATGGCCGAGCAGGCGGGCAACCTGCCGTCGACCGACAGCCTGGCGACGGCCCTGCCGGCGGGCCCCGCGCTCCCAGCGGTGCCGGACCTGGGCGCTCTGCCGGCCGTGCCGGACCTGGGCAGCCTGCCGGCGGTGCCGGACCTGGGCAGCCTGCCGGCGGTGCCGGACCTGGGCAGCCTGCCGGCGGTGCCGGACCTGGGCGACCTGCCGGTCGAGCTGCCCGAGCTGGGCAACCTGCCCGTCAACCTGCCGGACACCGGCGCGGTCACCGACGTGCTGCAGAACAACCCGGTCACCGACGCGGTCAGCGCCAGCCCGGTCGGCGGTCTCGCCGGCACCGTGGAGGGCGTGACCGACAACCTGCCGGCCGTCGGTGACGTGACGAACGACCTGAATCTCGGCCTCTGAGGCCTGGAAGGGGTATGCCCCACCCCGATCGGGGGCCGGGACCTGCGAGTTTGATCTCGGGTCTCGGCCCCCCTTTCATCCATATGGGTTAGCACGGCACACTCACCCGGGTGAGGACTCCGCCCTGGCTCACCGTTCTCGACGACACCATCGCGGCCTGCATCACTCACCACCGCACTGATCTGGCCGGCAAGCTCGAGCGCAGACGTGCCCTGCTGCTCGACCCGCGCGTGCGGGTGCCGGTCATCGGCGAGCTCAACCAGGGCAAGAGCCAGCTGGTCAACGCGCTGGTCAACGCCCCGGTCTGTGCCGTGGGCGACGACGTCACCACGATGACGCCGACCGCGGTCGAGCATGCCGAGGTGCCCACCGCCGCGCTCGTGACCGACGTGCCGACCGCCGGCAGACGCGCGATCGGTCCGGCGGGCGCCGAGCCCGCCCGGGTGCCCGTGCCCGTCGAGGACGTCGCGAGCAAGGGCCTCGCGACCCGGCGGCACGACGTGCACGCCGAGGTCGGCCTCCCGCGTGACCTCCTCACCGGCGGCCTCGTGCTGATCGACACCCCCGGCCTGGGCGGCGTCGGTTCGTGGCGCACCGCCGCCACGTTCGCGGTCCTGGCCAACGCCGACGCGGTCCTGATGATCTCCGACGCCACGTGCGAACTGTGCGCCTCCGAGCTCGAGCTGCTCAAGAAGGTGGCCAAGCTCTGCCCGGCCGTCACCGTCGTGCTCACGAAGATCGACATCGTGCCGCGCTGGCGGCGGGTGGCCGAGCGCAACCGGGCCCGGCTCGCCGCGGCCGGGCTGGCCGTGAAGGTCGTCCCGGTGTCCGCGTCGGTCCGGCTGACCGCGGCGCGCACCGGCGACCAGGAGCTCAACGAGGAGTCGGGCTTCGTCGAGCTGGTGAAGTGCCTGCGCCAGGACGTGCTCGGGCAGGGCGAGGTGCTGGCCAGCCGCAGCGCGGCGGTGGCGTCCGCGACGGCGACCGAGCAGCTGCTGACCCCGCTGAACCAGGAGCTCGCCGAGGCCAGGGGCGGCAAGCTCGGCCAGGCGCACGTGCAGTACCGGGCCGCCCAGCACCGGCTCGACGAGCTGCGCCGGCGGTCCAGCCGCTGGCAGACCATGCTCGGCGACGAGGTGGCCGACCTGCTCTCCGACATCGAGTACGACCTGCGGGAGCGGACCCGCAAGATCGTCCGCATCTCCGAGGAGTACTTCGACGCGGCCGATCCGGCGCGCGCGTGGGACGAGTTCGAATACTGGCTGTGCGACAGCCTCGCGGACACGGCGGAGACCAACTTCGAATGGCTGATCGAGCGGTTCCAGTGGCTGTCCACCAAGATCGCGAGACAGGTGGCGCTCGACGAGGCCGTGCCGGACGCCGCGGACGCCGGTGACCTGCTCGACCACATCGGCGACCTGACGCCGCCGCGGATCGAGAAGTTCTCCATCGGCCAGCAGCTCTACGTCGGCCTGCGCGGGTCCTACGGCGGCCTGCTGATGTTCGGTCTCGCGACCACGGTCGTCGGCATGGGTCTGTTCAACCCGATCTCGATCGGTGCGGGTGCCGTGTTCGGCGCGAAGAGCATCGTCGACGAGCGGGGCAGCCGGCTCAAGCGGCGGCAGGCGACCGCGAAGACCGCGGCGCAGCGGCACGTCGACGACTTCTTCCTGTCCTACGGCAAGGAGATCCGCGACACGGCCCGGCTGATCCAGCGGCGGCTGCGGGACCACTTCACCTCGGTCGTGGAGCGGCTCCAGACCGGGATCGCCGAGCGGGCGACCGAGGCCAAGCGCGCGGCCGAGGCGGATCTCGCCGACCGGCGGCGGCGTAGCCAGGAGATCTCGGCCGAGGTCGACCGGCTCGTCGGCCTGCACAAGCGGAGCCAGGCACTGGTGACGCCGAACGCGCGGCGGCGGGGGCTCACCGCGTGACCGAGCTCGCGGAGCGGGCGCGGGGGATGCTCACCGACGCGCTCGAGCTGTACGGCGACAGTCCGCGTGCGACGAACTGGCTGCGCCGCCACATCGACCGGCTCGCCGAGCCGCTGCGGCTCGCGGTCGCCGGGCTGCCGCAGACCGGGCGCTCCACGCTGGTCAACTCCCTAGTGGGGGAGGAGGTCGCGCCGCTGCTCGTGGCGGAGGGCAGCGTGCTGACCTGGTACCGCGGCGGTGCGGTGCCGCGCGCGCAGCTGTACCCGACGCAGGCGCCGCCGTCTGACGCGCCGGTGGCCAGGGTGGACGGTCAGCTGCACATCGACCTCGAGGGCTGGCAGGCGGAGTCGCTGGACCGGATCGTGGTGGACTGGCCGAGCCGGGCGCTGCGCGGGCTCACCCTGATCGACACGCCGGCGATCGGGGCCGAGCCGATCGAGCCCGCGACGTCCACATCGGACGCCGCGACCGACGTCGCGTCGCGCATCTCGCTGGACGCCGACGCGGTGCTGTACCTCATGCGGAACCTGCACGGCACGGACGTCGGCTTCCTCCAGTCCATTCAGGACCATCCGATCGCACGCGAGACACCGGTCAACTCCATCGTCGTGCTGTCCCGGGCCGACGAGGCCGGCGGCGGCCGGATCGACGCGCTCACCTCGGCCAAGCGGATCGCGCGGCGCTACCGGACCGACACCGGCCTGCGTGGCCTGTGCCAGAACGTGATCGCGGTGTCCGGCCTGCTCGCGCACACCGGCCGGACCCTGACGCCGGCCGAGGTCACCTCGCTCACGATGCTCGCCACCGTGCCGCGCCGCGAGCTGGAGAGCTGCCTGGTCTCGGCGGACCGGTTCGCCGGCGACGGCGTGCCGGTGCGGCTGGACGGTCGGACGCGGGGGGCGCTGCTCGACCGGTTCGGGCTGTTCGGCGTGCGGCTCGCGACCACGCTGATCCGGCAGGGATTCGACGAGCACGAGGCGCTCTCGGCGGAGCTGGTGGCGCGCAGCGGGCTCGTCGAGCTGCGCGAGTCGATCAAGCAGTGCTTCACCGACCGGCACGACGTGCTCAAGGCGCGGTCGGCCCTGCTGGCACTGGAGGTCGTGCTGCGGATGGAACCACGCCCGGCGGCCCGCTGGCTCGTCACGGCGCTGGAGCAGCTCGTGGTGAGCGCGCACGAGTTCCGCGAGCTACGCCTGCTGGCCGCGCTGCACGGCGGCCGCACCGAGCTGCCGGACCCGCTGGCGGACGAGGCACGGCGGCTCGTCGGCGGGGTGGGCACGGGCCTGGCCGCGCGCCTGGGCTTCGACCACGAGCCGAGCGGCGCGGAGCTGCACGGCGCGGTGTCGGACGCGCTGCGCCGGTGGCAGGAGCAGGCGGAGAACCACGCCCTGGGCACCGGCCAGCGGCACGCGGCGCGCGTGGTGGTGCGCAGCTGCGAGGGCATGGTGGCCCAGCTCGCCCTGTACTGAAAGGACGCACTGAAAGGACGCAGGCGTTCACGGCGGGCCTGCGTGAGCCGGCGCGGGGCGTCCTCTACGGTTGGCGACTGGACTGGCCGTGCGAGGAGGAACCGTGGCTCGCGACCCCGATACCATTCAGCGCGAGATCGAGCAGGCACGCGACGCGCTCGCGTCGACGCTCGACCAGCTCGGCACCAAGGCGAGCCCGAAGCGGCTCGTCGACGGCGCCAGGTCGAGTGCGCGTACCACGCTGGCCTCGCCCAAGGTGAAGTACCCGCTGATCGGTGTCGCCGCGCTGATCTTCCTGCTGATCCTGAGGAAGATCTTCAGCTAGTCGCGGCGCCGCGGCCGCGGTTGGCGGCGGCCTTCGACGGCACGCTGCTGTGCTCGCGTGGCGCGGGTGGCTCGGCCGCCTGCTGATCCGGGGCGGGCTTCGGCGCGGGCTTGGCGGTGGACTTCGCCGTGGACTTCGGCTTCGGCTTCGGCTTCGGTGACGGCTTCGGCGCGGGCTTCTCCTCGGCCGCGGCCGGTTCGGCGGGCCGGGCCAGCCGGGCGGTCAGGTAGGCGTTGGTGAACCGGACCGCGTCGCCGTCGAGCATGTGCACGACCGTGCGGAACTTCTCCTCCGGCGCGAGCTTCTCCACCAGCTGGTCCGCACGGTCGCGCGCCGCGATGAGCCCGGGTGCCTTGCCGGTGAGGCGCTGACCGCGCCCGGACACGGTCACCACCCAGTCATCCCCGTCCGGGACATAGTTCGCTTCAATAGGATCCGGCATCGCTCCGCCCCTCTCGGCAGCACTCCTGTCTCCCCATTGCACACCTTTCCGATGGGAAAGACACGCTGAGCGGGACCCTAATCGATTAGCGGTCACCGTGCGTGCTGGTCGCGAGCCCGTACCACACGGTCCGCATGATGATCGCCGCCGCGTCCCCGGCCGTGACGTCCTCGCGCGCGACGTACCAGGTGGCCAGCCGCTCGCAGGCGCCGACGATCACCTCGCCGTACGCCTCCAGCTCCCGCGCCCGCGCACCGGGCAGGTACGACGCGAGCATGGCGGCGTTGACCTCGGTCTGCTGCTGGCGGATCCCCTCGATCTCGTCCATGGCCGCCTGGCCGGCGACCGCCGCCTCCTGGCGCAGCAGCTCCCAGGACCGCCGGTGCGAGTCGATGAACGCGAAGAACGCCTCCAGCCCGCGACGCATCGCCTCCTCGGCCGACGTGATGCCCTCGACCGAGGCCAGCGTGATCGCGAGCAGCTCGGCACGCGCAGCCCGGATACAGGCGACGAGCAGGCCTTCCTTCGAGCCGAAGTACTCGTAGATCATCGGCTTGGAGACCCCGACCCGCTCGGCGATCTCGTCCATCGAGGACGCCTGGTAGCCGCGCTCGGCGAAGATCTCCTCGGCGATGGTGATCATCTGCCGCTCGCGCTCCGCCCGCGGCATGCGGCGACGCTTGGGCTCGGTGGTGGCCACAGCGCTACTCTACCGGAAGTAACCTACTCCGAGTAAGGTAGGTGTCCAGGACGGGATCGAGGAGGCGGCATGCGCGTGCACACGGTCGTGATCGGCACCGGGTTCTCCGGGCTGGGCATGGCGATCCAGCTCAAGCGGGCCGGCCGGGACGACTTCGTGGTGCTGGAGAAGGCCGACGACGTCGGTGGCACCTGGCGCGACAACACCTACCCCGGCTGCGCGTGCGACATCCAGTCACACATGTACTCGTTCTCCTTCGCGCAGAACCCGGAGTGGACGCGGTCCTTCTCGCCGCAGCCGGAGATCTGGACGTACCTGCGGCGGGTCACCGAGTCCTTCGGCCTGCGCCGCCACATCCGCTTCGGCACCGAGGTGACCGGAGCGCGCTGGGACGCCGACGAGAGCCGCTGGCACGTCACGACCGCCACCGGTGACGAGTTCGTCGCGCGGTTCGTCGTGTCCGGCATCGGCGGGCTGCACATCCCGAACGTGCCGACCCTGCCGGGCATCGAGGACTTCGCGGGCGCGGCGTTCCACTCCGCGCACTGGGACCACGACTACGACCTGTCCGGCAAGCGGGTCGCGGTGGTCGGCACCGGCGCGAGCGCGATCCAGTTCATCCCGCGCATCGCGCCCGAAGTGGGGTCGCTGACCGTGTTCCAGCGGACGCCGCCGTGGATCATGCCCAAGCTCGACCATGCGATCCCGGGCTGGGCGCAGCGGCTGTTCCGCGCCGTGCCGGGCGCGCAGCGCCTGTACCGCGGCCTGATCTACTGGCTGCTCGAGTCGCGCGCGATGGGCTTCAACGGGCGGCCGGGGCTGCTGAAGCTCGCGCAGCGGATCGCGTCGCGGCACATGCGCAAGGCCATCGCCGACCCGGAGCTGCGCCGCAAGCTGACACCGGACTATGTGATGGGCTGCAAGCGGGTGCTCCTCGCCAACGACTACTACCCTGCGCTGACCCGGCCCAACGTGTCCGTGGTGACCGACGGGATCGCCGAGGTCCGGGCCCACTCGATCGTCGACACCGCGGGCACCGAGCACGAGGTCGACGCGATCATCTACGGCACCGGGTTCCACGTGACCGACGCGTTCGACTACGTCAACATCACCGGTACCGACGGTCGTGACCTGTCGAAGGAATGGCGGACGAACGGGATCCGGACCCACTACGGGATCACGGTGTCCGGCTACCCGAACCTGTTCTTCCTGCTCGGCCCGAACACCGCGCTGGGCCACAACTCGGTGGTCTTCATGATCGAGTCCCAGATCCGCTACGTGGCCCAGGCGATGTCCCTGGTGGAGCGGTCGGGGGTGGCGGCGCTCGAGCCGCGGGAGAGCGCGCAGGCGCGGTTCCAGTCGGACATCCAGCGCAAGCTGGTCAAGGGGGTGTGGACGCAGGGTGGCTGTACGAGCTGGTACCTGGACGCGCACGGCGTGAACCGGACCATCTGGCCCGGGTTCACCTGGCGTTACTGGCAGCGCACCCGCCGCCTCGAACCGGCCGAGTACGAGCTGGTCGACTGACTGGTCTGCCGGCTGGTCCGCTGGGCGCCGTGCGGTGGTCAGTCGCCGGGGTCAGTCGTCGGGGTCGGTCACCGGGCCGGTGAGCTGTCTCAACCGGGCGATCAGCTCCACGGTCTCCATGCCGCACAGCTCCGCCATCCGCTCCAGTGCCGCGATGTCGAGGCTCACCTCGGGCGGCTGATGACCGTTGGTCTCGGTCAGCTTTCCCTGCGCCCACCGGCGGAGCGGGCCCAGCTTCGACTGCTCGGTGCCGACGACCTGGCGCAGATCGATCCGGATGCGGCCGACCGGGGAGTCGCTGAACACCCGCTGGTGCACCCGGGCCATCAGCTCGTGGGGCACCTCGTCGAGCGCGAGGCAGATCTCGACCAGGCGAACCACCGAGCACTGCCGGGTGCCGAGCTCGTAGGTCGCCAGCGTCTGGAGGGAGATGTCGCTCTGCAGCCGGCGGTTGAGATCTCGCCGGGTCCAGCCACGCTGTTTGCGCAGCCGGCGTAGTTCGTCGCCGAGAACCCGCTGGTAGGTCGCTGTGTCCAGCCGCACGATCGCCCCTCTCTCCGAGCGGCAGGCCGGCGTGGCCCGACCGAGATGCCGACATAAGAGGAAGCGATGAACCCGCGAGTGATTACGCGAGTTTTCACAGTTTGCGAGTGCAATTTGCATCCGGTGGCCCAAGAGCGGCCCGTCCGGCCGGCGGAGTCAGTAGACGCAACCGGCCTCGTCGGGTTGCCCCACCTGCTGGGCGGCACCGGGCGCCAGCCGCAGCAGCGGCGGGTGGGCGAGCCCGTCCCCGCTCGCGTCGGCGACCGAGCCGGCGTCGTAGTCGGCGCCGAGCAGGATCGTGACCGTGCCCGGCGGCAGGTTCGGGTCCGGCTCGACGACCGGGTTGCCGCCGATCGCCTCGCCGACCTGGTCGCCGGAGTCCTGCTCGCCGTCGGCGTACCGCACGACCGTCGTGTCGCGCAGGTCGGCGTTGCCCACGTCGCCGGTGGTGAAGCCCTTCCCGGCGAGCGAGTCGGCCACCGCCTGGGCCACGCCGGCCTGCCCGCTGGCGTTGCGGACGTTCACGGTGACCTGCTCGTTCGCGGCGTCGTCGCCGTCGCCCTCATCGGGCTCGCCGTTCTCCGGGGCCGGCTTCTTGCCGAGCAGGCCCTCCACGAACGCCTGCACCTCGTCCGGGTCCACCTCGACCGCCGAGCCGTCCTCGGGGGTCTCCAGGTCGATGCGGCCGACCGGGATCGTCTGGAAGGACACGTTGCCGCCGGTGAAGTTCATCATCTGCTGGGCGAACTCGATGACGTTCCAGTCCTCGTCCAGCACCACGGACTTCTGTACCGCGTCCCGCAGCCGGTCCAGCGCCTCCGAGCCGGGCGTGAGCATGTCCTGGGAGAACACCTTCTTCGCCATGCCGGTCATGAAGACCTGCTGGCGCACGATCCGGTCCAGGTCGCCGTTGGGCAGCCCGTGCCGCTGCCGCACGAACGCGAGCGCGCGGGTCCCGGACAGGTTCTGCCGGCCGGCCTTGAAGCGCGCGCCGGAGCGCCAGTCGTCGACCGGCTCCTTGAGGCACACGTCGATGCCGCCGACGGCCTTCGTGATGTCGTAGAACCCGAGCAGGTTGACCTCGGCGTAGTGGTCGATCGTCGCGCCGGTCAGCTTCTGCACGGTCGCGATCAGGTTCTTCGCGCCCTCCTGGTTGGAGCGCACCTGCAGGTCCGACTCGTCCGCCACGCCCTCGTCGCGCAGTCGCCGCATGGCGTCGTTCTTGGCCCGCAGATACGCCGAGTTGATCTTGTGCTCACCGTACCCGGGGATCTCGACGAAGGAGTCGCGCGGCAGCGAGAGGCCGACCGCCTTCCTCCCGTCGTTGGGGATCCTGATCATGATCAGGGTGTCCGTGTTGAGCACCTCGTCGGACTCGCCGACCCTCAGCTGCGCGAGCTGCTCGTCGGACAGCGGGTTGCCCTGCGCGTCGGTGCGGCTGTCCATGCCGACCATCAGGATGTCGATGGCGCCGTCCGCGGGCCGTTCGGTGGGCGCCTGGTCGATCACGTCGGCGGTGGTCAACCCGTCCTGCCACGGCTTCAGCTCACGCCAGTAGTAGCCGGTGACGGCCAGGATGAGCACGGAGACGACGGTGAGCACGAACTTGCCGCTCACGAGCAGCCGCCGACGGGGGCGGGGTTGGGGGCCGGGTCGGGGGCGGCGGCCGCTGGCGATCTTCTCGGTCGGCTCGTCGGCCCGGGGCAGCCAGCGGGCGTCGGAGGTGCGGGACGGGCGCGAGCCGGAAGCCGGGCCACCGACGACGCGGCCGGCGTTCGCGGACGCGCGCCGGCCGGCGGGCGGCTCCCGCCCCTCACGCGCCGGTTGGCCGTCTGACCTCGGCGGCCGTCGGTTCACCCCGGCTCCTCCCGCAGCTATTCCGGTAGAGACCCGTTCCCCTGACACTTCGTAGACGTGCCGGGGCGCATTTCGGTTGTCCCGTAGAGTGGCATACGTCGCTCACGGTGATTGGACCGGTGCGCTATTCGTACGCCAAGTGTGCGCCTCAGCGGGTCGCTCCGCTGGTAGCCGGCACCGGTGCGGCGTCCGGCTGGGTCCGCACCCACTGCGCGCACACGACCGCGACCGCCAGCGCCGCGACCATCGTCGTGCCGTGCACGACGGTTCCCGGACCGCTCATCGTGGTGATCATCGGTGGCACGCAGGCGATCGCGGTCACCAGCCACGGGCCCGGCCGCGAGCTCGTCCGCAGGTGGACGCAGTGCACGAGGTACCAGCCGAGCAGCAGGTGGATGAGGCTCGCCATCGGGTCGATCGGCAGGCCCAGCAGCGTCGAGGACTCCGACCACCCGGACAGACCGGTGACCGCGAAGCCCAGCACGCCGAGCGCCCCGAACGCCACGCCCAGCCCGGCGGCGAGCGTGTCCACCCAGGCCCGCCGTTCCTCCTCCGGCGGCCCGTCGAGCCGCGGTTCCGGGCCGGTGTCGGACCATGGTGCCGGGCGGGAGGTGCCGCGGCGCTCGAAGAGCAGGAACGTGATCAGCGTCGGCAGCGCGATCATGCCGAGCGCGAGCATCGTGCGCGGGCGCAGCAGCCAGTCGATGCCGCTGGAGCCCACGCCGGCGCGGCGGGCCACCCCGACCACGCCCTCGAGGAACAGCATCGCGCACAGGTAGACGAGGTAGACGGTCATCGGCGCGGCGCGGATGACGGCCATCGCGCGGGCCGGCGGGCTCGTCGCCACCACCCGCAGCCCCCGCTCCCGCGGCAGCGCCACCAGGCAGGTCTGCACGAGCCCGAGCAGCAGCACACCGGCGAGTGACGGCGCGAACGCCGCGTACCCGGTCGGCACGGCAAGCTGCAGCTTCGGCTGGGCGCCCAGCGTGGTCAGCGCGACAAGCCCGCAGAACGCGGCCAGCGCGCAAGCCACGAGCGCCCAGCGCGGCACCCGCCAGAGCGTGCCGTCGGCGTAGTGGAAGGCGAGCTGGCCGAACAGCAGCGCCACGAGCACACCGCCGACGTGCGTGCCGACCGCGCCACCGGCGGCGGACAGCGTGACCACGCCGGCCAGCAGCGCGAGCGGCGTCGCGACCGGCAGGCGGCGGTGCAGCCGGTACATCGCCGGGGTCAGGGCCACGACGAGCAGGTAGAGGCCGAGCAGCCACAGCGGCTGGACGATGAGCCGGCCGAACGCCCTGATCGCGGTTTCCGGCGCCGCCAGCAGCTCCAGCGACAGCGGGATCATGAGCCAGGCGACGACGAACGCGAACACCGGCCGGATCAGCCAGCCGATCCGGCCGACGAGGTACGTGCCGTAGCCCGCGCCGGCGTCACGGGCGGCCCGCCAGGCGAGCAGGTTCGCGTGCCCGCCGGCGAGGAAGAACAGCGGGACCAGTTGCAGCAGCCAGGTCAGCGGCCAGACCCAGGCGGCCTCGGCGGTGCCGCGCATGGTGAACGCGAGGACCGTCTCGGCCACCACGATGCCGGTCAGGCTGAGGATACGGAGGAAGTTGAGGTAGGCGGCCTGCTCGAGCTCGGTGGGGTCGAGCGGTGGCCGGGTGGGCGTCCGGCGCGGGCCGTGTCGGGCACCGTGCCGGACGCCGTGCCGGACCATCGCGGGCGCGCGGAGCGCGATGAGCAGCATGATCACGACCATGGCCACCGACCAGGGCCCGACCGGCTCGCTGCGCGGCGGTCCCCACCGCTGGTGCCAGGAGTTGACGACGAGGCCGACGGTGTAGAGCGACGCCACGACCTCGCAGAACGCGGGCGAGCCGCGCGGGTTGAACTGGCACTGGGCGTGCATGTCCATCGAGAGCCGGTCGTCGAGGCGCTCGCGCAGCTCCGGGCGGAGCGGCTGCCCCTTGTGCTCGGCGTAGCGGAGCATGTCGTAGCCGAGGTCGTGCGCGCGGCAGCCGACGCTGTAGTCCCAGCGCGTGTCGCCCCACGGGGAGGAGCAGCCGCCGCCGGGGTGGACGGCGCGCACGGTGCCGTCGGGGGCGCGCTGGTGGACCGGATCGCGCCCGGTCACCCGGGTGAAGTCGGCCGGCAGGTCACGGAGTGGGTCGCGGCCGGAGGCGGGGTCGAGCTGGGCGGAGATGGCGCGCTCGATCTTGGCGACGTCGCCGGTCGGCGTGCGCGTCTCGGGCGGGTTCGGTCGTGAGGCGATGACCGCGAAGGTCGCGGCGGCCAGGATCATCACGACGAGCCACCGCAACCGCGGTATACCTGTTGCGACCCGCCCGCTCGCCCACGGTGGGCCGTCCGACGCCTCCCCGATCATCGGGTCCCCATGGGGTCGAAGGTTACCTGCCGGGATCCAGCCGGATCAGCTGGTTTGCGAGGCCTCGTTCGGCTCAGGACGCCAGGCGGACCTGGTCGCGTCCGTTCTCCTTTGCCTCGTAGACCGCCGCGTCCGCGGCCTGCAGCAGCTCACCGAGGCCCTTGGCGTGCTGCGGGTACACGGCCACGCCGATGGAGGTCGTCCGGTCCGTGATCGCCACCGGGCCGCCGCGCTTGTCGGTGGTCGGGACGTGCAGCTCCGAGATCGTCCGGCGGATGCGCTCGCCCGCCTGCTCGGCCTCCCCGGCGTCCGCCTCGGGCAGGAGCACCACGAACTCCTCGCCGCCGAACCGGCCGATGATGTCGCTCGGCCGCGTCGCCCCGCGCAGCGCGTGCGCCACGTACTCGAGCATGTCGTCGCCGGCCGGATGTCCCCAGGTGTCGTTGATGGACTTGAAGTGGTCCAGGTCGACCATCAGCACGGCCGCCGAGCCGTTCGCCCGCTCCACTCGTGACAGTGCCCGCTCCGCGCCCTCCCGCCAGCCGCGCATGTTCAGCAGGCCGGTCTTGGGGTCCGTGCGCACGTCGACCTGGAGCTGGCGGACCTCGGCGATCCGGTTCCCGATGACGCTGATGACCACGATGATCGCCAGCGCGGCCGGCAGGTTCACCAGGAGGATGGCGGCGACGGTGCCCAGCGCGATGGTGAGCGCCTCGAGCTCGTTGTCGTCCTTGGTGCCCAGCACGGCGAGCGTCGGCCGCGAGCTGCTCAGCAGGACCAGGCCGACGGCGACGATCACGGCCTGCACGGAGAAGTACATGAGGCCGGCGAGCATCAGGATGCCGAATACGGTGAACGAGCCGGGCACCGTCAGCGCCGACAAGCCGCGCGGCCCGAAGGCGGCCACCACCTCGTGAGCGGCGAGCGCGGCGAGCAGGATGCTGGCGCTCGTGAACACGTACCGCCACAGCGGCCGGCGGCCGACGAACCAGCGTTGCGTACGGCCGATCAGGATGCTGAACAGTGCGAGGTGGACGGGCAGGACCACGATGGCGGCGAACGACCAGATGCCGACCAGGTCGATGTGCACGATCGGCTTCCGGCTGCGCATGGCCTCCTCCTGCCGCCGGGACAGCTGGAGGTGGACGGTCGCGCAGACGACGAGGGTGGCGAACCGCAGCCAGTCGGCCGTGCGCGGCATCGGCGCGGTCACCGAGGTCAGCACGATGACCGTGATGGTCGCGAGCTCGCCTACGAGCATGTAGGCGATCAGTCGCGGTGGCTGGCGCCAGAGCGCCCACTGACGCAAATGCACTACAAATTGGCCGCCACGGTGTCGAAAATCGCGTTGATCATTCACACTTGTATGCGCAATAGGTAGGTGCCCCTGATCGCGCTCAGTCTGCTCCTTCCCACGCCCGTCGATCGTGCTGGGGGGAGTCTCACGAGGCGACGCGTGCCCAGGGCCGTCGTGAGCGGTGAAACTCATGTGTGTCGTCCCCTCCCTCCGTGTCACACGCAAGTGTGCCTCGAAGGAGGCGGCTGCCGTATTCCGGCATCAGCGGCTAGCATGCCCGTGCGCCAAAGACGGCCGTGATCCCGCGGGCGCCACGGTCTACCTTCCCCCGTCCCTGTCCGGAGGTGAGCAGTGATGATGTTAGATCGCGAGATGTGACCCGCTGACAAAATGCCTGGGGGGAGGCCATGCTCGGCTCTGGTGACCCGCCGTGGAGGTGAACAGCGATGAGGGATCGCGAGATGTGATTCGCCACGCTGCCGGCCCGTTCCGCCCGATTTTCCGGGCCGCACGGGTGTCATGACGGCAGCGTGTTCAGATTGGGCGTGAGCCGCACGTCGCTGACGGAACGGTTCGACCGTGCCCACGCGACGGTCGCCGGGACGGCGATGAGCACGCCGAGTAGCCCGGCGAGCGCGATCGTCGCCGTGCTCGAGCCGATGAGCTCCGCCACCGCTCCGCCGATGGCGACCCCGATGCCCTGGGAGACCCGTAGCCCGGTTCGGATGACTCCGTACGCGCCGCCGCGGATCTCGTTGGGCACCACCGTGTTGAACGTCGCGCTGACCGTGATCTGGTAGGCGCCGAATGCTCCGGCCAGTGCTAGCAAGACAATCGCGATCGAGACATGTGGCGTTAACGCGAACGCGATGAGCGTCGCCGACGAGCACGTCGCCAGCACGCCCATGATCCGTATCCGGTTCTCGGCCGTGACGAACCGGGACAGCACGTAGGTCCCGATCACGAAGCCGAGCGGGTCGGCCGCGAGCAGCCAGCCGACCGCCGCGTCGGTGGCACCGAGCTCCTCGGCCAGCGGCGCGACCAGGCCCTCCGGGATGACGACCAGGCCGACGAGCCAGGACAGCGTCAGCAGCAGGCGCATCCGCCGGTTGCCGAACACCCACCTGGCGGCGGTGAACCACCCGTCCTCGCTGCTGCCCGCGGTCCGCCGGTTCTTCACGTACCAGCGCACCACGACCGCGCTCACGAGGAACGTCACCGCGTCGATCGCCAGGGCCCAGCTGGTGCCGAGCGCGACCACCAGCACGCCGCCGCCGGCGAGACCGAGCAGCATGAGCGTGTTCGTCGTGATCCCACGCAGATCCTGGCTGCGCAGGTACAGCTCGTCGTCGGTGAAGACCTCCCGGGTCACCGCGTTCTGCGCGGCCAGGGCCGGCGACTGGATCAGGCCGATCGCGAACACCAGTGCGCACAGCACCGGGAGCGGCATCCCGGGCAGGGCCATCAGCCCGACCACGACGGACTGTGCCAGCGTGCAGGTGACCATCAGCGGCCGGCGCGGGAACCGGTCCGCGAGCTGGGACAGGCCCAGCCCGCCGGCGAGCGCGGAGAGGAACGTGAGGGCGTAGACCGTGGCGGCCAGCAGTGCGGAGCCGGACCGGTCGTAGACGAGGATCGTGAGCGCGACCTTGGCGAGCTGGTCGCCGAACACGGACTGGGCTTCCGCGAACCAGAGCGCGCGGAACTCCGGGACCGCCAGTACGGCGGAGAATCCCGGCGCCCGTTGGCTCAACGTCAACCCCCGTGTCGACTTCGTCGGCATGCCCCGCCGTCGTGGCGGAACACCGCCCCCCAGACGTGGTCGACCGGCAGCGCTCGACACACGCGGTACGCGGTCAACTACTTCTAGCCCTCGCGATGATGTTCATTTGGTCATCACCACGTAGCTCAGAGTACCGGCAGCGGTGAGAACCGTGGGCATCGGTGGTTGGTCTCGCCCTGTTCCCAGATACCAGATGTACCCCTTTCGGCGTATTTCGGCAGACCTTTGGGCAGCTCAGAGTGGGTGTGCCGCAACGCTTTGAGCTGTGGACAACTCCGCGTCACCGTTGCGAGCGACCCTACTTTCCTTGCAGCAGAGCCAACAGCTCGTCAGCGATGTCGGCGTCCTGCTCGCGGTAGTGACGGGCGGTCTTCGTGACCGAAGCGGCCAACGTGTCCGCTTTCCGCCCGGCGCCACGCACCTGTCGTTGCAGCGACTGCCCGAAGCTGTTGAGGGCGTCGGCGAAGCCGGTCTCCTTGCCGATCCGGCCGAAGCTGTCGTCGGCGACCGAGCGGACCTTGTGCAGTTCCTTGGCGCGCAGTGCGGCGAGCTCGTCGGCGATGGTGCGCGCGCTCTTCGCGTAGCCGGCCAGCGCGTCGGGGTCGACCCGGAAGCCGTCGCCCCCGCCGCCGTTGCGTCCCCGGTCGCCGCCGCGCGAGTCTCCCTTGTCTCCCTTGTCTCCCTTACCGTCGCCCCGGTCGTTCCCGTCGCCCCGGTCGTCGCTTCGCATGGCCCGTACGCCTTTTCGTGCCTCATCGAGGTGCTCCTCGTAGGCGCCGCTGGTGAAGGTCGTCCAGGGCTGGAACGAGTTGCCGTCGCCGGAGATCGCGAACGCGGCCTTCGCGTTGGTCTCCGGATCGAACAGCTCCTTGTCGGCGTCGAGGTCGAACTGGTCGCGCCGGTCCGGGCCGAGCGCGCCGATCATGTTGATCTGCCAGAGCCCGTAGGAGTCGTCCGGCGGCACGGGGTTGTGCGCGCGCGGGTCGCCGGAGGACTCGGCGAGTGCGATGGCGACGGCGGTGGTCAGGTCGTCGCCGCGGAACCCGGCGTCGTGCGCGGCTTGGGCGATCTGCTCGGGGGAGAGCTTGGACACGGCGAGCCTCCACGGCATCGGGACGTCACTGGGGCGTCACTTTGGGACGTCGTTGACGAGCCGAGCGTGCCGGGCACCGGCCGTCCGGCACCAGCGCCGCTGCACGAGCGAGCAGGTCGGTTGCACAGGCGGACACGACCCGGCCGGGACTGCACACTTCCGGCCGGTTGTCTGAAAGATCACGGCGTGCCAGACTCCGGCGCCGTCCGGGTTCCTTCATCGCTCCACCCACCGAAGTGAGTCGTATGAAGATCGTGTTCGCCGGAGAGCGGGGCCGCAGCGCCCCGCTCACCTGGGGGCAGCGGCACGTCCTGCGGTCCGCCGACACCGGCGTGCCCCAGGTCCGGGTGGTGCCCGTGCCGGACGTCCCGGTGCCACGCGCGGCCGACGCGCTGGCCCGCCTCGTCGGCCGGCACGAGGCGCTGCGCACCCGCCTCACCGGCGAGGACGAGCAGCGGGTGTTCGAGAGCGGGACGCTGGTGGTGGAGCTGGTGCGGTGCGGGCCCGGTGAGTCGATGTTCGCCGCGGAGCAGGCGCGGGAGCGGCTCCAGGGGCCCTTCGACCACGGCGCGGAGTGGCCGCTGCGCGTGGCGCTGATCGTGCCGGGCGAGTTCGTCCGCCACGCCGTTCTCGTGTGCAGCGCGCTCGCGGTCGACCACGACGGCATGGATGTCGTCGCCACGGACCTGGCCCTGCTGCTGCGGGGCCCGCTGCCGGCGCGTGCGGCGCCCCAGCCGGTCGACGACGCGCGGTTGCAACGCTCCGACCACGGCGCCCGGCTGACCGGCCGGGCGATCCGGTTCTGGACCGACGAGCTGGGCCGCCTGGATCCCGTGCCGACCCACGAGCGGGGCGGGCGGTGCACGGCGACCCTGCGGTCGGCGGCGATGGACACCGCGGCGCACGCGATCGCCGGCCGGCACGGGGTGAGCGCGTCGACGGTGTACCTGGCCGCGACCGCGGGCCTGGTCGGCTCGCTGACCGGTGGGCGGGTCGTGGGGCTGCGCACCGTGGTGAGCAACCGGTTCTATCCCGACCGGCGGGACGTGGTCGCGACGATCGCACAGGACGGCGTGCTGGTGCTGGACGTGGCGGTGCCGACCTTCAGCGACCTGGTGCAGCGGGCGTGGCGGGAGGCGATGCGCTCGCACCGGTTCGCCCGCTACGACCCGGATCTGCTGGCGAACGCGGTGACCGCGGCGCCGTTCGCGCGCTTCGACGACACCCGGCTGACCCGGCGCGACGTGCCCGCCCTGCCGGACGAGGCCACGTTGCGGGCGTCCGCGTTGCGGACCTCCCTGACCTGGGGCGAGCGGTCGGACCGAGACGCGTTCGCGGTGCTCGTGGACGGCTCCGGCGTGACCGTGCGGGCCGACACCGGGCTCGTGTCGCGCACGGACCTCGAGTGCTGGCTGCGCGCGCTGGAGGGGCTGCTGATCTCCGCGGCGTATCGCGATGTGGCGACCGGCGAGCTCACCGCGCTGCTCGCCAGGACGGTCGGCCCGCCCGCGTAACGCGTGTGGGTGTTTTCATGCACCGGTTTCCCGCGCGGGTGGGTACGCTGACCGGCGGTTTGAGATCGGCTGGAGGCGACGTGGGATCCTCAGATCTGCTGACAGTGGACATCGACGCCCGCGGCACTGCCGTGGTCGTGTCGGTGCGTGGGGAGCTGGACCTCGCCACCGTGCCCGTCCTGCGTGACCGCCTGGACTCGGTGGGTGAGGTGTCCGCCGAGCCGTCGCCCCTGGTGATCGACCTGTCGGCGGTGACGTTCATCGGCTCCGCGGGGCTCGCCCTGCTCGTCGACCAGCACAACAGGTGCCAGGACCGCGGCATCCCGCTGGAGCTGGTGGCCACCGGCAGCGTGGTGCCGCGGGCCATCCAGGTCACCGCATTGGACCAGGTCTTCTCCGTACACGACACCGTCGACGAGGCGATCGGCGCCTCCTGATCAGGCGAGCTCGGCGACCGCGGTCAGCAGTCTGTCCACTTCGGACTCGGTGGTGTACGGGGCGATCCCCGCGCGGACCGCGCCCGCCGTGCCCAGGCCCAGGCGGTCGGCGCACTCCAGCGCGTAGAACGTGCCCGCCGGCGCGTTCACCCCGCGCTCGGCCAGGCCGCGGTACATCCGCGCCGGGGTGGCGCCCTCGATGTTGAACAGCGCGGTCGGCGTGCGGCGGCGGGCCGGGTCGCCGTAGCGGATCACGCGCGGGATCGACGCCAGGCCGTCGTCGAGCCGGTCCAGCAGCGCCGCCTCGTGCTTCTCCAGGGCGGTCATCGACCCGATGAGCCGGTCGCGTCGCGTGCCCGTCGATCCCACGAGCCCGGCCAGGAAGTCGATCGCCGCGGTGGTCCCGGCCAGCAGCTCGTACGGCAGGGTGCCGAGCTCGAACCGTTCCGGCACGGTGTCCGGCATCGGCGCCAGTCTGTCCGGGTGCACCGACTCGAGCAGGGCCGGTGTCGCGTGCAGCAGGCCCAGGTGCGGGCCGAGGAACTTGTACGGCGAGCACGCGAAGAAGTCCGCCCCGAGCGCGGCGACGTCGACCACGTCGTGCGGGGTCAGGTGCACGCCGTCCACATAGGTCAGCGCACCGGCGGCCCGCGCGGCCGCCGCGATCGCCGGCACGTCCGGGCGGGAGCCCAGCAGGTTGGACGCCGCCGTGACCGCGACCAGCCGGGTTCGCGACGACAGCACCGCCTCGACGTCGGCCGCGGACAGAACCCCGGTGGCCGGGTCGAAGTCGGCCCGGCGCAGCGTCGCGCCCGACGCCGCGGCGGCGTGTACCCACGGGCGGATGTTCGCGTCGTGGTCGAGCCGGCTCACCACCACCTCGTCGCCCGGGCCCCACTCCTTCGCGAGCGCGCGGGAGACGTCGTAGGTCAGCTGCGTCATGCTCCGCCCGAACACGATGCCGCCGGCCACCCCGCCCACGAGGTCCGCCGCCGCCGCCCGGGCCGCCACGACGATCTCCTCCGCCCGCGCCTCCGCCCGCGTCACCGACCCGCGGTTGGCGACCGCCGACCGCAGCGTGCCCGCGACGGAGTCGGCCACCGCGGCCGGGGTCTGCGACCCGCCGGGCCCGTCGAAGTGGGCGGCGCCCTCGGCGAGCGCGGGGAACCGGGCGCGCACGGCGTCGACGTCGTAGGTCACGAATGCTCCGCCTCCCCGGATTTGACCCTCTTGGTCGCCTTGGGCTTATGTCGTCCGGTTCGGCACGTACTTGTGGCTGGGTCGCGTCCCGTTCCCCTTAGGTGCGGTTGGCGGACACGCGGCTCGTCCAGTGCGGTCACTAGTGGGCTCCTCGGTTCGCGCTCGCTCACGTGACGTTACGGTCGGCGGCCGAGGAAGGCGAGGAGCCGGTCGCCCGCGAGGGCCGAGGCGGGCACCGGCACGGGGGCGGCGAAGCGGGCCGGGCGGTCGAGGTCGCGGACGAGCAGCGGGCAGAGCGCGAGCAGCTCCTCGGCCAGCGCGGGTGGGAGCGGGCGGGACCGGCCCGTGGCGCGCGCGACGTCCCAGCCGTGCACCGCCACCTCCAGCGCGCCCGCGGTGGCGAGGATCCCGGTCGTCAGGACGGCGTCGCCGATGGTCACGCCGGTGTGCCGGCTGCTGGTCCAGGCGCCGAGCAGGCCGCTCGCGTGGTTCCGCACGGCGGTCACCGGGTCGCCCGGCGTGCGGCCGGCGGGCGCGAGGTCGACGTGACCGCCGGCCGCCTCGTGCAGGGCAAGCAGGGACTCGTCGACGTGGACGAGCAGGTCGTGAAGAGTCCACGAGCCGCACGGCGTCGGCGCCGACAGCTCCGCGCCGCGCACCGGATGCAGCACGCCCAGGGTGTAGTTGATCGCCCGCTCCAGCAGCCCGACCCCGCCGAGCAGCGGCGCCAGCGCGTCGGTGGTCACGGGGAGCCCGGCAGGCTGCTCGGCAGGCCGAAGGTGTCGAACAGGCGGTGGTCGAAGAACGACACGACGTGGGTGAAGGCGGCGCCTCCGACGGTGAGCACCTGCAGGCAGAACGGGCGGAACACGCCATCCTCCGCCGAGCGCAGGTACATCGCCAGCGCCGGCGCGCCGTTCGCCGACGTCGGCACGAGCCGGAAGTCGCCCGGCCCGCCAGGGCACTGGCCGACGAGGTGCCGCGTGACCTGCTCGGGCCCCTGGAACCAGGTGGCGAACGGCGGCATCTCCCACACCGCGTCCTGCGCGAGCAGTGCCACGATCGCGTCGACGTCCTTGCGCTCGAACGCCGCCACGTAGCGCTCCAGCAGCTCCCGGGTGCGTTCCTCGGACGGCTCGGTCACCGAGTCGCGGGTCGGGGCGACCTCGTCCAGGTGCGCCCGCGCCCGCTGCAGCGCGCTGTTCACCGCGGCCGTCGACGTGTCGAGCAGCTCGGCGACCTCGGCCGCCCGCCACGCGAGCACGTCCCGCAGGATCAGCACCGCGCGCTGGCGCGGCGGCAGGTGCTGCAGCGCGGCGATGAACGCGAGCCGCATGCTCTCCCGCGAGGTCACGATGGTCGCGGGGTCCGTGGTGGGATCGGTGGTGGGCTCGGTGCCGGACGGCATCGGCTCGAGCCACGGCACGTCCGGCCGTTCCTCGAGCGGCTGGCCGGCCGCGTCGCCCGGGCCGCCGAGACCGGTCGGCAGCGGGCGGCGGCCCCTGCTCTCCAGTGCGGTCAGGCAGGCGCTCGTCGCGATCCGGTACAGCCAGGTGCGCAGCGTCGAGCGGCCCTCGAACCGGTCGAACCCGCGCCAGGCACGCAGGAACGTCTCCTGCACCAGGTCCTCCGCGTCGTGCACCGAGCCGAGCATCCGGTAGCAGTGCGCCAGCAGCTCACGCCGGTACGGGTCGGCCTGGCTCAGGAAGTCCGGTTCCACCGGTCGGTCCGCGACGGTCACGGCGAGCTCCTCTCAGGCGGCCTGCGTCAGTCGTGACCAGCCGAGCCCCGGAAAGTCATCGGTGCGCCGATGAGTTTCCCACGCGGGCCGGGTCGGTACGGGCGACGAACGCACCGGACCCGGGAGGACCCACCGTGCACGACCCGACCGCGACGCGCCGGGAGTGAATCGGGCTGGCCGTGCTGGCCCTGCCCACGCTGCTCGCGTCGCTGGACATGAGCGTGCTGTTCCTGGCCCTGCCGCACCTGTCGGCCGACCTCGCCGCCGGCAGCACCCAGCAGCTGTGGATCCTCGACATCTACGGCTTCCTGCTGGCCGGTTTCCTCGTCACGATGGGCACGCTCGGCGACCGGATCGGCCGGCGCCGGCTGCTGATGTTCGGCGCCTCCGCGTTCGGCGCCGCGTCGCTGGTGGCCGCGTGCTCGACGAGCCCCGAGATGCTGATCGCCGCCCGCGCGGTGCTCGGTGTGGCCGGCGCGACGCTGATGCCCTCGACGCTCGCGCTGATCCGCAACATGTTCCACGACGCCCGCCAGCGGGGCGTGGCGATCGCGGTGTGGATGAGCAGCTTCATGGTCGGCACCGCGATCGGCCCGCTGGTCGGCGGGGTCATGCTCGAGTGGTTCTGGTGGGGCTCGGTGTTCCTGCTCGCCGTCCCGGTGATGGTGGTGCTGCTGGCGACCGCGCCCGCGCTGCTGCCCGAGTACCGCGACACCACCGCGGGCCGGCTGGACCTGACCAGCGTGGCGCTCTCGCTCGCCGCGATCCTGCCGGTGGTCTACGGGGTCAAGGAGCTGACCAGGGGCGTGAGCCCGCTCGCGGTCGCCGCGATCCCGGCCGGGCTGGTGTTCGGCGTGGTGTTCGTCCTCCGGCAGCGCCGGCTCGCGCACCCGCTGCTGGACCTGCGGCTGTTCGCGAACCGCTCGTTCCGGTCCTGCCTCGCGATCATGTTCGGCGGCGCGATCGTGATGGCCGGGACGTTCCTGTTCATCCCGATGTTCTTCCAGCAGGTGCTGGGCATGACGCCGCTGGAGGCCGGGCTGTGGACGGTGCCGCAGACGGTCGCGATGATCGCCAGCACCCAGCTGACTCCCTTGCTGGCCCGCCGTTTCCGGCCGGCGTCCGTGATGGCCGTGAGCCTGCTCGTCGCCTCGCTCGGCTGCCTGCTGATCACGCGGGTGTCGGTGACCGGCGGGCTGCCGTTCCTGGTGGCCGGCTTCCTGCTGGCCTGCGTGGGCGTCGCGCCGCCGACCGCGCTGGGCACCGACCTGCTCGTCGGCTCCGCGCCGCCGCGGCGGGCCGGGTCCGCCGCGTCGGTGTCGGAGACCAGCAACGAGTTGGGCATCGCGATCGGGTTGGCGGCGTTCGGCAGCATCGGCGCGGCCGTGTACGCGAGCCGGGTCGCGGTGCCGGCCGGCGGGCCCGGGGCCGCCGCCGAG